>JBCCIX010000232.1:0-6890 GCA_039028075.1 Bacteroidota bacterium
CAACGCACAAAAAAAGGTTTGTTCAATAATAAGTTCATAGGTAGAATCTAATTCAAAGAAGTCGCCACATATGAGATGATCTTCTGGAAACGCAGCATGCTCTTCGGCAAATTTTTTCAACGGTAATGGTGATAGATCTACGATTGATACTGACTTGAAATTATTTTTGTAGAGATAAGAAGCCTCATGAGCATTTCCACAGCCCGGTATCAATATATCTACGGTTTTATCATTCAGCTGATCTATATATTTCTTCAGCGGAGTGGTAATATCGCCTACATCCCACTGTGTTTGCTGTTGCATATACCTATCCGTCCAATATCGGGCGTCGTGAATCATAAATCTACCGTTTGGAAGGCTTTAATAAACTCTTCGTCCTGTTGAAAAATCTCAAATAAACAATAATTTTACGCTCATTCGTTTCAATAACCAACTATGGAAGAGAACAAACGGGAGCAAATTCAGCCTTCCGCCAAAAAAAATAACCGGTCACTTATTATCATTATACTCTTAGCGGTAATTGTCATTATTCAAGGCATCAAAATTTACCTGGATCATCACGAAAATATCGCTAAAGAAGATCAATTGGCCAATACAGAAGAAGAACTTGCCATTACGATGCAGCGTTTGACCGATATAAGCGCTGAATTAGACGAGAAAATTGCTGAGATTGAAGAGTTAGGCGGGAATGTAGAAGAACTGGAACAAGCCAAAGCGGAAATTGAAGCGGAACTTTCCAAAAATAGAAAAGCCAGTAGGAGTGCGATTAGAAACCTGAAAGATAAAGTAGATGGTTACGAACTTTTGCTGAAAGCAAAGGATGAGGAAATAGCACAATTAACAGAAATCAACTCTGAGCTTTTAACCGAAAATACTTCACTAAAAACGGAAAAGAATGTGCTTAACGATTCCTTAAGTCAGCTTAATGAATCAAAAGAGGAACTCGCTTCCAAGGTAGCCAAAGCTTCGGAATTACGGGCTGAAAACATCCAGATCTTCGCTGTTAACAGCCGTGGTAAAGAGCGTGAAGCCCCTTTTAAAGCGCGTCAGATCGATAAGTTGAAAGTAGTTTTTACTATTGCCGAAAACGAGGTAGCGCCCGTAGAAGGTAAGAATGTGCTGATTAGAGTCATAGACGGTAACGGACAAGTGATCTTTGACATTACCCGCGGGTCAGGAACGTTTATGTTAGACGACAGAGAAGAATTCTACACGGCAAATCAAGAGATCTTATTTGATAATACGAATCAGACGCTAAGTTTTGAATACGATAAAGGAAGCGATTATGAATCAGGTCTATATCGTATTGAGGTTTATACCGATGGTTATAAAATGGGGAGTGAACAGTTTGAGGTGAAGTAGGTACTAGACCTAGGGCCAACCATTATCGTAAAATTGGATCAGAGTAACGTCGTATTGAGCGGACCTTGCGGTTCAATAGAATTATATAGTAGTGGAACGAACAAAAAATGAGGCCGATGTTCATCGACCTCATTTAACCAAAACCTGATTATATTACTTCCCCTCGTTCAACTTCCAATTATAATCTAGGTATTTTACATCAACCCCTCTATCAACCACGATCTTTGAATATTGATTTATAAAATCAATTAAGCTTTTGTTCTTCGTAAAGTCTCCTTTAAACCAGCTAAAGATTTTGGAGAGCTTAAGATCCTGAGACGTAATAGTATTTCGATTCGGATCATTTATGAAGGTAACAGTTTGTTGCTCTAATTGTTCTTCCAGCCTTTTAGGATCAAAAGCCTCGTCGAGGAGTATAGGACAAGACAGAGAGGCACAATTAATGGCAAAGTGAATTCTAGGCTCGTTAAACTGTTTCCGAAGAATCTTGTGCTCTATATGATCAAGGTTCATCTTCTCACCACCGATTTTAAAGAACTTCTTCTGCCAAACTGAGCTCACAAATGGTATATTAAGTGGATGTAAATCTTTTATGCTATTCACAGGATAGTTATCTATAATCAGCTTCACCGTAAGCGCATTATAAGCATTTATCCAATAGGCAAGTTGCTCCTCGTAAGTCCACTTTTCAACGTCGGGTGCATTATTGCTTAGCAGCTCCAGATACTTTTCCAGGGTAGACCTTTCATTAACCAACTCGCCGTAGTTCACGAGTCCTTCCGAGGTAACATACTTTTTTAGGAGACCGCTCCATAATTGATGAGAAGGGGCGGTATCGCTGGTTACCCTCGATTTACTGATGCACGAGGAGGTAGTGATGCTAAGTAGTAAAATGAAAATGGTGAATCTCATAGGTAAAATAACGCCAGAAATAAGTCAATTGATTCGCTAAAAGCTCCACCTGTCACACCAACGACTTTTTGGATGTATATTTTTAAACTAAATCAAATAGTCCTACCTTCGCACCTCATTTTAAACTATACATAATTCATTATGAAAAATTACGAGACGGTATTCATTTTAAATCCCGTTTTGTCTGAAGATCAGATGAAGGATACTGTCAAAAAATTCGTGAAGGTTATAACTGACGCTAAAGCGAAGGTTATTAATGAAGAGCAGTGGGGTTTGCGTAAGCTGGCCTATCCAATACAGCACAAATCCACCGGCTTTTATAACCTTGTTGAATTCATGGCAGACCCTCACGTTATCGACAAGCTTGAAACTGAATACAGACGAGATGAAGCGGTAATGCGCTTTCTGACCACGGCACTGGATAAGCACGCCGTTACTTACAACGAACGCCGTAGAAAAGGAGCATTTAAAAAAGATAAGAAAAAAGAGGAGGTAGCAGCATGACCTTAGTTAATGAATCCCTGAATAGAGGAGAAAACAAGAATAAGTACTGCCGTTTTAAGAAAAATGGCATTAAGTACATTGATTACAAAGACCCTGATTTTCTTTTGAAGTTTGTGAATGAGCAGGGTAAGATCCTTCCCAGAAGGCTGACTGGTACCAGTTTGAAATTTCAAAAAAAGGTGTCACAAGCCGTGAAGAAAGCACGTCACCTGGCGTTACTTCCTTATGTTACTGATTCATTAAAATAAGTTAACGGAGATGGAAGTAATACTAAGACAAGACATTCAGGGCCTTGGCTACAAGAACGACACCGTTTCTGTAAAGCCCGGTTACGGCAGAAATTATTTGATACCTCAAGGTTATGCGATAATTGCTAATGAATCCAATCAGAAAATGATTGCGGAAAACATTAAGCAGGCAGCCCATAAGGCTGAAAAACTCAAAAAGGATGCTGAAGATCTCGCCAAAAAAATGGGCAACACAATATTGGAGATCGGTACCAAGGCCGGCGATAGTGGAAAGATTTTTGGCGCAGTTACGACTTTACAGCTTTCAGAGTCGCTAAAAGCCAAAGGCTATGACGTGGACAGAAAAAAGATATCTGTTCCCACCATCAAAGAACTAGGTGAATATACGGCACTCATCGATTTGCATCGAGAAGTCAAACACGAAATTCAAATTAAGGTGGTAGCTGAATAGGGTATTTTAATTGAAGAATTAAGAGCCGCGGATTGGAATCTGCGGCTTTTTTTGTTTTTCAACCATTGTATTCACTATGACCGACCGCATTGACTAACTTTGTTTAATGTTTCGTACAGAAATATCAATACCTGCATCTACCATTACCATTGATCACCGCTCGCAGATCATGACTATTGGATCTTGTTTTTCAGATAGGATGGGCCAGTACCTGCTCGATCACAAGTTTAGGGCCTTAGCTAATCCATTCGGAGTCGTTTTTAATCCGGTTTCAATTTTTCAGTTACTCGAAAACGCCATCGATCTAAAACCACCTGACCCGACTGGATATGTTCAATCCGATGGCCTATTTAAACATCTGGATTTTCATTCAGATTTTAACGGTCATAATGTATTGGAAGTGGAGCAAAGTATCGTTAGCGTAGTAGAAAAAGTACATTCCTTCTTGAAAGACGCAGATGTACTTATTATTACCTTGGGAACCGCAATAGTCTATGAATACCTAAAGACCTCCCAAATCGTAGCAAACTGCCATAAAATACCTCAGAAAGAATTTAAAAAATCAAGAGTCAGTTCAACTTCTATATACGAAGCGTTTCAAAAGCTTTACCAAAGCTTATCATCATTCAATGACGGACTACAAATTATTTACACCGTTTCACCTGTACGTCACATCAAAGATACTTTGATCGAAAATGGCTCAAGCAAGTCCATTTTACGTTGTTCCTGCGATGTGCTTACGGAAAGCTTTGACCAGGTGTCTTATTTTCCAAGTTATGAGATCATGCTGGACGATCTCAGGGATTACAGGTTCTACAAAGAAGATATGCTTCATCCAAATATTACCGCAGAACGATACATTTGGAATAAATTTGCTGAGACCTACTTCACGGAAAAGTCTCTGTCATCCATAAAAGAATGGCAAAAACTTCGGAAAGCTATTGATCACAAGCCCTTTAATCCTAAATCCGATCTACACCAAAAGTTTGTTGCCGAAACCATAACTAAAGTGGACCAGTTTAGTGATAGGTTTGATGTTTCAGAAGAGATGAATTCACTTAAACAGCAGCTCAGATAAATTTTATGCGAAACCTAACCTTCTTCATATTAATCGTACTTACAGACTGTAATTCAAAACCCTCCATGCAAGAAAATCACCAAGGAAAACCTACAAACCGCTTGATCAAAAGTACCAGCCCGTACCTCCTTCAACATGCGTATAACCCGGTAGACTGGCACCCCTGGGGAGAGGAAGCACTGGAAAAGGCTAAAAAAGAAGACAAACCCATCATTGTAAGTATCGGGTACTCTTCCTGCCATTGGTGCCACGTTATGGAACGAGAATCCTTTGAGAATGATAGTATCGCCCGGCTAATGAATGAGAACTTCATCAACATTAAGGTGGATCGGGAAGAGCGCCCTGACGTGGATCAAATATACATGGATGCGGTTCAGGCCATGGGTCTGGGCGGTGGCTGGCCGTTGAATGTTTTCTTGACACCGGATCAAAAACCATTTTACGGCGGCACTTATTTTCCCCCAGCGCAATGGGCCGCTTTAATGAAAAACATCACCAAAGCGTTTACTGAGAAACGGGAAGAGGTTGAAAAATCAGCCGATGATTTGACTAATGCCCTCTCCACGAGTGAAATAGTGAAGTATAGGCTTAAAGAGACTGAACAGGAGTTCAAGAAAGAGGTACTCGACAGTATGTACAGCATTATGGCCGCTAAATTTGATCCTGAAGATGGTGGGTTCGACAAGGCTCCCAAGTTTCCAATGCCGAATAACTGGTTATTTCTACTTCGGTATTACCACATCACTAAAAACCAAAGCGCCATTGATCACATAACGCTCACCTTGGATAAGATTGCCATGGGGGGTATTTTTGATCAGATTGGCGGTGGCTGGGCCCGTTATTCGACCGACGGTGAGTGGCTGGCACCGCACTTTGAAAAAATGCTCTACGACAATGGGCAACTAGTTAGTCTTTATTCCGAAGCCTACCAAATCACCGGATCACCCGTATACAAAGAAGTAGTGTACAAGACCGTAGAATGGCTGAAAAGAGAAATGCTAGATGCATCCGGAGGATTTTACTCTGCCCTTGACGCTGATAGTGAAGGTGAAGAAGGCAAGTTTTACGTCTGGAACCTGGAAGAGTTCAATAATGTACTCGGTAAAGATGCTGGCCTATTGGCACAGTACTATGATGTAACTGAAAAAGGCAATTGGGAAGAAAAGAACATCTTAAGGAGGTTACGGTCGGACGAAGAATTCGCTCGTGAAAATGAAATGGATCCCGAGGACCTAAAGAAAATGGTTAATTCCGCCAACCACACTTTACTTGAGGCCAGGGACAAAAGGGTTCGCCCTGGTATGGATGATAAGGTTTTGGCAGGATGGAACGGCATTATGATGAAGGGGTTAGTTGATGCCTATGAAGCTTTTGACGAACCCGAATTTCTCCTCTTAGCGGAAAAGAATGCTCAATTCATAATCGATAAAATGGGTAACGGGAAAGGGCTCTATAGAAGCTTCACCTCAGGTCAGGCCTCCATAGATGCCTATTTGGAAGACTACGCCTACGTCATTGATGCACTCTCAGCGCTTTATCAAGTAACTTTTGAAGAGAAATGGTTGAATAAGGCCAAGGAATTGACTGAGTATACCTTAGAGCATTTCTTTGATACTGAGGAAGGCTTATTCTTTTTTACCGATAATAGCTCTGAAAAGCTAATAGCGCGCAAGAAAGAGGTTTTTGATAATGTGATTCCAGCGTCCAATTCTCAGATGGCGCTTAACCTGTATCAGTTGGGGGTGATCTTTGACGACGAAGAATTCAAAGCGAAAGCGTCTTCTATGATCTCAAAAATGGCTGCGCTAATGAAAGACGAACCTGCTTACCTTACGAATTGGGGTATTCTTTATGCCTACCTAAGTACTCCCACCGCCGAAATCTCAATTGTAGGCCCTACGGCAAAGGAAGTCCAACAGCAGTTTGTAAAACGATATCTGCCCAACAAGGTAGTGATGGGCGCTGAAACAGAAAGTGACCTCCCTTTAATGAAAAGTAAGTATGCCATGAATGGAGAAACCACAATTTATGTATGCTATAATAAGACCTGTAAATTACCAGTAACCTCTGTGGAGAAAGCTTATCAGCAATTGAGGTAAATAGGGTTATAAAAGGTCATTTTTTATAACCCTATGTTCATAGCTTTATTAGCTACGTCAAAGAAGTATTTGTCACAACTTGAATTCAATACCGAAAACACTTCAAATAGGGAAACCCTATTTGCCAATGTCATTCTGCCGGTACCCATACCACGAATGTTCACCTATCGGGTACCCTTTGAGCTCAATGAACATGTAAAAATAGGATGTCGCGTAATTGTCCAATTCGGCCGCCG
>JBCCIX010000233.1:0-6868 GCA_039028075.1 Bacteroidota bacterium
CGTAGAACTTGCCGAGAAGAACGAAAAGATAATGGGTATTACCCCGGCCATGCCGTCTGGCTCGTCATTGAATATTATGATGAAAGCGATGCCCGATCGTGCCATTGATGTAGGAATCGCGGAACAACATGCCGTTACTTTCTCGGCGGGTTTGGCCACACAAGGGATGGTACCTTTTTGTAATATCTACAGCACGTTCATGCAGCGTGCATACGATCAGGTAATCCACGATGTCTGTATTCAAGACCTGCCCGTTACGTTTTGTCTTGATCGTGCCGGTTTTGCCGGTGCCGATGGACCAACTCATCACGGTGCCTACGATTTGGCGTATATGCGGTGTATTCCAAACATGATCATTGCGGCACCGATGAATGAGCAAGAGTTGCGAAACATGATGTATACGTCTCAGCTTCCGAGAGAAGGAAAGGCGTTTACCATTCGCTATCCTCGAGGCCAAGGTGTTATGCCTGAGTGGAGAACACCTTTTGAGAAGATGGAAATTGGCAAAGGCCGAAAAATAAAAGACGGCGAAGATGTGGCCATTTTGACGATTGGTCATATCGGAAATTACGCAGTTGATGCCTGCGAAAAGTTGGAAAAAGAAGGATTGAACCCCGCTCATTACGATATGCGGTTTGTTAAGCCATTGGATGAGGAGCTACTGCATGAAGTATTCTCAAACTATTCCAAAGTAGTAACGGTGGAAGACGGTTGCCTCATGGGTGGTTTTGGAAGCGGTATTTTGGAATTTATGGCAGAGCACGGTTATATGGCCAAGCTTAAACGTCTGGGTATCCCTGATGCTATCATAGAGCACGGTGAGCAAAAACAACTACACGCTGAATGTGATTTCGATGTGGACGGGATTACTAAAGCTGTAATTGAGATGGCCGAGGCTGTTGAGGTAGATGTTTAACAGACTAATTTAATTTGAAATTGATTCAATTATTTTAAGCTTAAGCTCTTCGCTAAATTGATCTTCGTTAATGATTGAGTACATAAGGTTTTATCTATTCGGTTATCGGCTACATGAACTGCTATGTTTTCCATTTCAATAATAAACTTGTCAATGCAGTATTCCAGCCCATTGATCTCTAAAAAGTAAGCACCAAGTGCTATACTACTCCTTTTATTCCCGTCGTTAAAAGCATGATTTTTATTGATTGAAAAAACTAAATGAGTTAGTTTACTTTCTAAATCTGGGTAATATGAGTCATTTTTAATAAGCTCCAATACACTTTTCAAAAGTCCTAAATCATTTTCACCATGAGCGCCCCCTGATTCATTTATTATAAAGTCATGTTCCCTTATTGCAAATTCAACGGTAATGTAATAAAATTCCAACCTATCGATCCTTCAAGCGTTTGAACACTTCTATATTTTCTTTTATCCTTTTTTCTAGAAGCATGCTCTTTTCCCCCAGGAACTTTTCAAACTCTTCTGTCGTAAGGTGAGTCACATAATTTTTAAGCTTCTCGTGAAGAGCGTCCCTAAACACCATATCTCTACTCGCCATTAATGTCCTGGCCTTTTCGAGCAGAGGCTGTAATACAGCCTGATTGGAAGTTTGAAACTCGTTGAATAACTCATGGGCTGCTCCGCATAGACAGTTTTGAGCCAAGCTTATGGTAGGTTTTGAGCAAATAGTCTGCAAAGCCGTTCTCGTATGAAGCGATTAGATCCAAAACTTCGGAATACATAGTATCTCTGGCCGATTCTTGTGACTGAAGCTTCAGGATTTGTTTATACTCTTTTGCATTCTCGCGAAAAATAGTCTTGTAAACCGCATCCGTAAATTGGGCATACTTCCATTTATTTTCCACGATGCACTCGTCTAAAGCATTTGTAAACGACTGCCTATAATTAAACTCTCTAATTGCACTGGGTAAAAATTCATCTTCTCTCTGGTTAACATATTTAGTGCTTCCACCTATCTTTTCATTTAAGGTATCAATTACTATATCTAGTATCAACGTTCTAAGTAGCTTGGCTGGATCACTTTCGGTTAAGAGCATTCCAATATTTAAAAATGTTCTAAAATCGAATACGCCGAGTTTAGGAGCTTTCGATATGTTAACGACATCAATGTCGCTAACATCGTTAGTCCTTACGATATCCGATTCATCGATCCGGATAAATTTATCATATGAATATTTGAATTGTTTGAGTCGCTCACCACTTAGGACTTCGTAACCATTGGTCTCGAATTCACTTTTATATTGCTCAACATATCTGTCGATCGTTCTTTCGTCAACATTATAAAAATTCGCCACCTGGCTTTTAGTATACTTTAAAGCAGATTCAAATAAAACCCCGCGAAAAGCTATTACCTTTTTAATCTCTTCAAGGGCGAACTTGTTATTCAAAATATTCTTGTGGTGTATATCCGAGGTAGTTAAATCTTTTTTCATGGTGTTGAATACAAATTATTAAAAGTTTATAAACTTCTTCCGTCATTCAACATTCCTCCAATAAACCCCGTCGTCCAAGCCGCTTGAAAATTAAAGCCACCGGTTATCCCATCCATATCTAACACTTCACCGGCAAAATACAGGCCTGGCACTATTTTGCTTTCCATAGTTTTTGAATCGACTTCAGCTAAGTCTACACCCCCACAGGTAACAAACTCTTCTTTAAACGTAGTCTTACCTTTAACTGAATAAATATCGTTAGTCAATACATTTACCAATCGGTTAAGGCCTTTGCTTCCCAACTCACCCCAGGTAATGTCATGACGTATATCAATCTTCTGAATCAAGAACTCCCACAATCTCGCCGGTAAACCGAAAACGCGCCGGTTGAGTACTTTAGCTTTACGGTTTGATTGAATGTGTTCTTCCAGTGCGCTCCGTACTTCTTGTTCCTTCCTTCCTCCAGACCAGTTCACCTGAATACTGAACTGATAATTGAGGTCATTCAAATGGCGCGCTCCCCACGCTGAAAGCTTGAGTACAGCGGGACCGCTCATGCCCCAATGCGTGATTAAAAGTGGTCCTGCGTATTGAAGTTTTGAACCTTGAATTCTGACCTGAACATTTTCTATGCTCAATCCCATGAGTTTACGAATCGGTTCGTTGGGCATATTGAAAGTAAATAGAGAAGGTACGGGGGATTGAATACTGTGCCCCAACTGCTGCAACCAATTAAATCCGCTTAACTTAGGACTCCCACCCGTACATACCATCAATTTATGATGAAAAACAGAGGCCTGACCATCATTATTTAACTCAAAGCCTCCTTTTCTTAGATGAACAGATCGTACTGCACATCGGGTGTGAACAATGATCCCTAATCTATGTACCTCTCGATGTAGGCAATCAATGATAGTTTGGGAATCGTCCGAAACCGGAAACATACGATGATCCGCCTCTGTCTTCAATTTTACCCCTCGGGATTCAAACCAGTCAATTGTATCAGGCACTGAAAATTGAGAAAAGGCCTTCTTCAAAAACCGCTCCCCACGCGGATAATTTTTTGAAAGCCGTGAAGTCTGTAGGCAATGATGAGTGACATTACAACGGCCACCACCTGATATTTTAACCTTGGCCAGCAGTCTAGAAGATTTTTCATAGATAACAACCTCCGCATTCGGATGATGCTGTTTGCATGAAATAGCAGCAAAAAAACCTGCTGCCCCGCCACCTATGACTGCTACTTTGATAGGACTAAATTTGATTTGATCCCAAACTTATTAAAATAGTTGCATAGGTGTAAAAGTCGTCAGACCACTTCGAGTGGTCAGACGACTCTACCCCCATTAGAACAGCGAACCACTTAGGGAGCTCTTCACCGCCTCTGCAGCCCGTCTACCCGAAAGCATGGCCGCATTCAAAGAAGCGTTCAATAAATAGTCCCCGGCCAGGAAGATATCGTCGTGTACCTTTACTTCCGTGGCGGCCATATCATACTTCAGGTCCTGGTTAATCGGCAGTGCCTTTGGGATAGGGTAGGATGCCAGGTAGTTGAAATCCGTAGCGCTGAGCCCGGTCAACTCAACTAGCTCTTGTACTACATCCTCCTGAACTTCGAGAGTAGCATCATTATTCACCGAAACCGAGATCAATCTCTCCCCCGTAGTGCTGTAATCCGATGAAACCGCAGTCAAGTCGCAAAAATTGTTAATTAGTTTATTTTCATCCGTAACCAATCCAATCAACGGCTGCTTTAGGACCGCTTTGCTGCACGAGAAGTACAAGTTTAAAACCGATTGGTATTTTGGTTTTTCGTGAAAGCCGTCCATAATCGCTTCGGGCTGAGTGGCAATAACTACTTTTTTTGGCTTCAACTTTTCGTCATTCTCTAATACTACCTCTTGAGAGACCTGCTTAACACGTGTGTTATATCGAATGTCAGTATGCTTTAATTGATTCAGAAGCTGCTTGGGAATTTCTTCAATACCCTTGGCAGGAATAGCAGCGTGGCCTTCGGAAAACATCTTGAAAACAAATTCAAACATTCTACTCGAAGTGGTTAACTCATTTTCCAGATAAATACCTCCAAAGAATGGTGTAAAAAAATTGGTGAGGATGCGTGGTGAAAAACCATAGTCTTTTAAATATGCCATAGTGGTTAGCTCATCCTTATTAAAAATAGCTTCTACACTTTGCTTTTTCAGGCTACCGGTCAGTTTGGCCATTTTAAGTTTGTCCCCCAAACCACCGACAGGCGAAAAGGCCATTGAAAATACC
Source organism: Bacteroidota bacterium (assembly GCA_039028075.1). Lineage (GTDB taxonomy): Bacteria > Bacteroidota > Bacteroidia > Cytophagales > Cyclobacteriaceae > Fulvivirga. The sequence continues at coordinate 4,689 of JBCCIX010000233.1, forward strand.
GAGCTGGGGTTTCGCAATGGATCGGAAATCTCATAGCGGCGATTCACTTCGTAAATAATCGCACCTGGATCAAACGTTTTGAGCTCAAGTTTGTCGTAATTAAGGTAATGTTGCGCTTCAGGATAGGCAGTAAGCAGTACCTGAAAACCGTGATCCATAAGATAACCGTCTTTTTCATCCGTCTTCACTCTACCGCCTACACGGTCCGTAGCTTCGATGATCAGAGGGTGTGTACCTCGCTTTTCAAGCTCTATGGCGCAAGTCAATCCAGCGATACCGGCACCTATGATGACTACTTCGTTTTTTAATACTTCCATACCATTTAGTTAAGGGAGTACGAACCTAAATTAAAATTGCTCCTCAAAGAAAAACAAGACTAATCCATTGGGTTCAATAATTGAAAAACTCCGATGCCCCCATGACTAATCCGTAACTTCCTGTTTGAAGGATACCCCCAGTGACTTGTATTTGTCAAAAAGTTCATCGATGTCCCAAAACTGTATACCCATAAATGCGCCTTGTGGACTTCTATAGTCAAGCCCAGCGTTTCGCTCCTCTTCAGGTGATAGGTACAGTACCTCAATTAAGCCAGTCCCCGTTTTAAAAAGGGCTCCCTTATCGTGTGCGTTTCTGTCCCATGAATGTTCTAAGATAAAGCCGAGTTTGTCAGCGTAAAACCTGAGGGTTTCCTCGTACATATCTGTAAAATAAGTAAAACGAAATTGTCCGTTTTGATTCTTCATAGTCGTCAAGTCAAGTGGTGCGTTTATCAAGCTCACCCTAAGAACACGGTCATGAACCTTTGAGTTATGTAGGGGATGAAAGAAATGCATAAAGCAGATTAGAGCTCCTTAACGGCCTTGGATCTCGCCATTTTGATAAATAATACCTGACCCACGCTATCCTGATCAAAGACGTATTTCGAGTAGATTAAGCTATCCAGACCTTGCTTTTGAATATTGTCTTCTACTTGAGCAGGGTCTGGTGCGAAAACATACGCCATGGCAATTTTTTGCTCCGTTGCATTCAACCTTAACGTATCTGGTAAGGTCACCGAAAAAAGACGTATATCATCGGGCACCACTTCACTTTCGGAGATCTCACGGCCTATTTCCAAGGCCTTTCTAAAGATCTCGTTTTCATTGATTTTTTTGATTTCCCGGTCTTCCATTTCCTCACGAAAGGCCTTTCGCTGCGCCTCCGGCAAGGAACCGTTGCAGCAAAGTGCGGTCAAAACCATCGAAATCCATAGTAGTAGAACCCTTATTTTCATGGATACATGTACAGGTCAGCTTGGCCAAACGTGGTGTGCCAATTCATTTTAAAATTCTAAGATACTCAATCCTATTTTTCCAACAAAAGGCACTATATGCTTAAGGTATTGTAGTACACTTATGCAACTTGTCTCTTGCAACTTCTCTCTATTTTAATTCAGATTGGATAGAAAGAACAAAATCTATGCTGACATCAGCTAAATCCGCGATTTCTGCGACGGTCAATTTTTTCTTAATTAAAGCTTTCTTTATTACAGTAGCCTTCTCTTGTTCAATGCCTCGTTCAATACCCCGGTTGTACAAATAATCTGTCTCTATATTATAAGTAATTGGCATAGCTTCTATCTGTTTTTCTATTTCTTTCTCTAATTTACGGATACGGCTTAATGTTACCAATTGTTGAATACTTCTCTTAAACTCAGCATCGCTGGAAGCTACCTCTCTCAGTTTATGAATAATCCTTGAAATTACCTGTTCAGCATCAGTTTTCGGATATTCCGTTAAGATGGACAGGACAATCTCTTCGGGAATGTCCGAATCTAACACTTGGTTCACTGGAATATCGTGAATATTAGTCAAATTGAACCCGGTAATTTGTTCCTCTTTGGGCAGCTTTGTTGGCATTTGTGGTGTATCCGTACCTAAGTAAATCACATACTGCCGAACGGGGATTTTGTACTTGCGCTGAACTATCGCCTTATACTCGGCCATTCGATAAACCATATCATATTCATCGTTTCTCTGGAATTCAAGATGTAGAATAATTTCTGAGTCGTTATCTAGCGTTACTTGCTTTAGGAAATCAGGCTCACGTTCAATGGTAATTTGAAGTTTTTCCGTTAGAGGCCGAGGGTTTTTTATGTCAAACCCCAACAGTTTTTTACCTAAAGTGAGTAAAACAGCTTC
>JBCCIX010000234.1:0-6867 GCA_039028075.1 Bacteroidota bacterium
AGCTGATCCGCCAGGCCAGACTCAAGAACTTCTAAATAGAGCGGAAGTGCAGCTTCGTAGTTTCGAATTTTAAAATACTTATCTGCAGTTGAGATCTTTTTGTTCACGTCCTGACCTAAAGCAGCTGTAGAAGCAAGCACTAAGGCCGAAAAAACAATCCTTGTTATCATGTCTATCTGATTAAAAAAACTCTGCAAACTTAAAGAATTTAAGAATTCTGATTGACATTTGATTATCTTGTGCACCAGATATGGAAGAGGCTAAGCAGTTATTTAATCAAGTTATAGAGTTTTTCAAAGAATTTGGTCATCTATTTACCACTAAACTCTTCACACTAGGTGGATCAGAAATATCGCTACTTACTATTTTGTATCTAATATTGGCCGCCGTAGCGCTTACTTTTTTTTCAGGTAAGTTCAGCAAGCTATTTGCCCGTACCGTACTCGCTCGCTACACGAGTAACACGGGTACCATTCAAAGCATAGCTACAATTACAAGGTATTTAATTCTCACCATCGGGTTTCTTGTCATTATACAGACCGCGGGAATTGATCTGAGTGCATTAAGTATTCTTGCCGGAGCCCTGGGAGTTGGTATCGGTTTCGGACTCCAAAATATCACCAATAATTTTATTTCCGGGATCATTATTTTGTTCGAGCAGCCCATCAAAGTTGGTGATCGGATTGAAGTAGGTCCGGTTAAAGGCGATGTTACTAAAATTTCCGCTAGAGCTACCACTGTACTTACCAATGACAACATTTCTCTCATTGTACCTAATTCAGAATTCATTTCTTCTACGGTAATTAATTGGAGCCACAATGACAGGAATGTGAGCTTTCGATTCCCGGTAGGAGTAAGTTACAAGGAGGATCCTAAAATCATTAAAAAGCTTCTTTTAGAAGTTGCAGAGGAAAATAATGGCGTGTTACGAAAACCAGCGCCGGATGTACTTTTTGATGAATTTGGAGACAGTGCGCTAAATTTTATTCTGCGCGTCTGGACCACGGAATACACCAGCCGGCCTAATATTTTAAAAAGTCAATTGTACTATGCCATATTTAAAAAATTTAGAGAATCGAACATTGAAATTCCTTTTCCTCAGCGGGATTTGCACATTAGAAGCGGTCTTGAATTTTCTGAACACCACAAAGAACAGTAATAACAAGAATCCTATTTTCTTGCTACGGTCACCTATTCTGTAAATTTAATATTAACTTGACAGCAAATTGTCTATGAGCTTCCAGTCAAAACTATACTCGCTTCTAAATATCACAGAAAACGAGGCTACTAAAGTTTTCTTGCTGTTAGGGATGGGTTTTTTCATGGGTATATTTTTAGCCACCCTGAGCGTTGGCGCATCGACCTTATTCCTGAATAATCTTGAGGGCCAGCAACTTGAAGAACAACTGCCTTTGGCGATTTTAACCGCCGGTGTTCTCGGCATCATCTTTACTTATCTTTACAATGCACTGCAGGGGAGAATAAGTTTTGTGGCATTGGCCTCTGGTTCCATGATTATCATTACCGCCATTTTAGCGGGCATAGAGTGGGCACTTCGCAACTTCGAAACCTTGGATCATGTGTATTTCCTTGCGTTTACGTTTATCGTGCCGTCAACTTTTATTGTGTTACTGATTTTCTGGGGTGCTTTCGGTAGAATGTTTAATCTTAGGCAGTCTAAACGTATAATCGGAAGTATAGATACCGGGCAATTGGTAGCTTCAATCATTGCTTTATTCTCCATTCCTGTAATTCTCAACTATATTGAGAATGCGGACCTTCTCTTTATAAGCCTCATTAGCATTGGCGGCCTTTTAGCCACTTTTCTAGTGATTGTACAAAAAAAGCTTTTCGTTCAGGGCATTCAATCGGACAGTGGCAGAATTAAATATATTGAGATCTTCAAAAATAAATACATTGCCCTGATGGCCATTTTTGTAACCGTCTCAATGATTGCAGTCAACTTTGTGGACTATTCATTTTTGAATGTAGTTAAGCTGCAGTTTGATGAAAGAAGTCTACCTAATTTTCTTAGTTTATTTGAAGGTACGGTCGTGATCTTCAGTTTTCTATTTCAAACATTTATCACAGACAAGATCATAGCTATCTATGGCCTGCGGGTCTCATTACTTATCAATCCCATATTGATCGGTTTATTTACCGCGCTGGCCATTCCTATTGGTTTCGCCTTTGGGTATTCGATCGAAAGTGATTCATTAATTTTCTTCTTTGTTATTATCGCCATGAGCAAGCTGTTTAATGCTTCTTTGAAAGACGCGCTCGACGGGCCGGCGTTCAAGCTCTATTTTCTACCCGTGGAAAACAGCTTAAAATTTGATGTGCAAACCAAGATAGAGGGTGTGGTTACAGCTTTTGCCGGACTCATAGCGGGTATGTTACTGATCCTTCTTCGGAATATTGAAGGGCTCAGCTTGATCTACATTTCTATCGTCACATTGCCGCTCTTTCTGCTGTGGTATTATGTCACTACCAAAATGCACAATAGCTACCGGCTTACCTTAAAGTCTTCACTGGTTAAGAATAAAGCGCAATTAGCGAACAATATCCATCGAGAGATCAGCAATGACAGAATACTTACACACCAGTTAGAAAGCGACAGTGCAGCTACTATCATTTACGGGCTCAAAATAATGGAGAAACTTGAGCCTCAACTGTTCGAGTCTTCGATCAAAAATTTTCTGGAGAGCGACTCTGAAAAAGTTCGAGAATATGCTAATCATTGGTCCACAAGACTCGACCTGGAATTCGAACGAACTTCAGAGATCAGCCGATTAGCTAAAGCAGCGGCAGAAGAGGCTGCGGATAGTGATCTCATCTCCGTTAATCCGGCTCGCTTAGAAAAACTTAGCCAGTCTACCAACAGTGATGACCGAGTACTTGCGGCTAAAATAGTAAGGCGCGTCACCGGTGAGAAGAATATCTTTTTGCTCTTGGAATTACTGAGGGATATTGACCCCAACGTTAAAAAAGAAGCCATAATTACAGCCCGGAAACTGAAAGTTAAGGAAACATGGGGCGTATTGATTGACTTTTTGGATTCACCTAATTTTGCTAACGAGGCCGCCGCCGCACTGACCGAAGCAGGTGAGCCCGCTTTGTTCGCCTTAGAAACTGCCTTCCACAGATCGGGACAGTCCGACCTGGTTATGCTTAAAATCGTCCAGATTATGGGCAAAATAGGCGGTGATGAAGCGCTTGATTTACTTTGGAATAAGATTGAATATCCGGATGGGAGAATTATAAAACACATATTGCTGTCGCTGAGGTACTATGATTATCGCGCAACGGACAAACGTAGAACCAGTATAGTTACCCTCCTTGAAAACGAAATTGGCAAAGCTATTTGGAACCTGGCGGCCATAGAGGAATTCCCGAATGTTAAGCACTTCGTCTATTTAAGAAATGCCTTAAAAGACGAAGTAGAAAATAATTTCGACATGATTTACATGTTGCTCTCCATTTTGTACGACCCACAGTCGGTTCAGTTAGTAAGAGAAAATGCTGAAAGTGGAACGGCAGATGGTTCAGCGTATGCGATAGAGCTGCTCGATCTTTTCCTGGATCAGGAATTAAAGGCGAAATTGTTCCCGTTAGTGGATGACATAGAGGTAGATGAAAAACTCCGTCAGCTTCAAATTCACTTTCCTAGAGAAAGCTACACTGAAATACAAGCACTCAATTACATCCTGAACCGAAATTACAATCAGGTGAATCGCTGGACGAAGGCCTGTGCCTTACATTCCGTTGCTTTTATGCCTGACTTCAAGATAAGCAGGGGTCTTGTAGCGCAACTATTTAATCAAGACGAAATGCTACAAGAAGCAGCTGCCTGGGTTATTTATCACAAAGACAGAGAAACCTTCAATAGTGTCTCCAGTCGTTTAAAACAAGAACGAAGAAAAGAACTTGAAGCCTCCATTGAAAGAAATAGACTGGAAGATGGACTGAAAGACGGCTTCTATCTAGGCATAGAAATGATCATGTTCCTGAAGAAGATTCCCGAGCTTCGGAATGTTAGCGGTGCCATGTTAGCGGATATGATTGACCGCATGAAAAATATAAACCTTAGTCAAGGTGAAAACTTATCCCTTACTGCTTCTGAAAGTGAGGAATATCTGATTATAGTAGCCGATGGAAAAGTGAAGTTGACCGACTCCAAAAACAATACGTTAGATTTGGCAAAGACCGACGTGTTTGGAAGCCTATTTCAGACTAATGAGATCAGCATTGCCCGCAACGTTAAGGCCAGTGTAGATAGTGTAGTTTTCTTATTACCGGTTGCTGAATTCTACATTATCATGGCGAACCACCACGAATTAACGCAGCAATTTGTGAAAAATGTTAGCAAAAGAATTGCAAAAACTATTACTTAACTCTAATTCGAATGGCGTATACTATTGACGTACTCATTTTATTTGCAGATCAGGATAATCATCTTACGGAAACAGAGCGCGGGTGGATTGAGGATTTTAAAAGATTCCTGGAAGGCATGCTTAAGCAGGTATTGGGAGAGATTCCTAATATTTTATTAAAATCAGAGCATGATGCTGTCTCCGGTGCCAACTTGAAGGAAGTGGCTGTACTGCTTCCTATACTGTCCCCCTCGTTCATAGCTTCCGGCGAGTGTCTCGATACACTCGAAGAATTTCTGGTTTCCGGTAAGAACGCAGAAAAAAGGGTTTTTAAGGTTTTAAAACGGCCATTGGAGACCTCCGACCAGCCAACTAAATTAAGAGGTTTGATTGGTTATGATCTTTTCAGCCTTAATATCGAGACCGATGAAGTTCAAGACTACACTAATTTCTTCACCACAGAAGCCGAACGTGATTTTTGGATGCGTTTGGTTGACTTAGCGTATGATATTAATGAGCGTTTAATAGAAATTAAATTCACGGATAAGAAATCAGAACACCATAAAGATATCGGCAGAAAGTCGATTTTCCTTGCTGAAACCGGTCATGATTTGAGCATTCAGCGTAATATCATTAAGCGAGAGCTGCAACGATACGGGTACCGGATATTGCCGGATCACACACTCCCGGGAGAAGCCGCTAAACTTAGGGAAGTTGTTCAAGCGGAGGTAGAAGAAGCCAGTCTTTCCATACATCTGATCGGCGGTAGTTATGGTGATATTCCCGAGGGATCGGACAAATCCGTGGTAGATATTCAAAATGAAATAGCCGCCGATAAAAGTGCTAGAATTCAAAACAAATCAGAATTCGCCAGGTTAGTCTGGATTTCACCGGAGCTAGAAAATGCCAGCGAAAAGCAACAGGCATTTATAGAAAACATACAGCGCGACCTATCTTCCGCCGAGGCAGCGGAAATTCTTCAAACTCCTTTGGAAGATTTTAAGAACATAATCCGCGAAGAGCTAATAGAGGTGAGACTTGACAAAAAACTACTCCATGGTGAGCTCGCGGAGGCTGAAAGTCCTCAAGTCTACCTGCTTTACGATCAGGTAGATCAAAAAGAAGCGAATCAAGTAAAAAAAGCTTTAGAAAAGGGTGGATTTAAAGTGTTGATACCGTCATTTAAAGGGGAATTACTGACCCTACGACAGTTTCACATCGAAAATCTAAGACAGCTTGATGCCGCTGTCATCATTCAAAAGAACGTAAATGATCAATGGGTAAACATGAAAGCGCTTGATCTATTAAAAGCACCTGGATTTGGCCGAAGAAAACCTATCCGCAAAAAAATTATCGTAAGCTACCAAAAAAATCTATCTACCCTACAGAAATACAAAGATCAAGAGTTTTCAGTGGTTGATGGAAACACAAAATCTAATCTTGAAAGTGAGATCAACGCACTGGTGGAAGATATGAAAGAGTTGACACTGTGAGCACCATAACACGTGATATTGAGTCTATTGAAAACCCATTTCCGGGTTTAAGACCTTTTAAAATTGATGAAAGCCACCTTTTCTTTGGTCGTGAAGGCCAAAGCGATGAAGTACTTCTTAAACTTTCGAAAAATCGTTTTGTTGGTGTTATTGGTCCTTCGGGAAGTGGTAAGTCTTCGTTCGTCTATTGTGGCGTATTACCTATACTCTACGGTGGATTTCTAACCGATGCAAGCCCTGACTGGGAGGTTATCGTTACGAGGCCGGGTGCAGGACCTATCGACAATCTTGCTGAAGCGATTTTGCAGAAAGACGTAGATTACATCGTCAGTGATGCCGAGGAGCAACAGATCAAAAGAACCATCATAACTACCTTGCTCAAGAGCAGTTCCTTAGGTCTGGTAGAAGCGCTTATGCAATCCAGACGTACTCAGTCCAAAAATTATCTCGTTCTTGTTGATCAATTTGAGGAATTATTTCGCTTCAAAGATAGCACAGATTCGGGTACGGTAAATGAGACCTTGGCTTTTGTAAATCTGCTGATGGAAGCCATTAATTACCTGGATGTACCCATTTATATCGCCATCACCATGCGCTCTGATTTTATTGGTGACTGTGCTCAATTTCCGGATCTAACCAAGAAACTAAACGACAGCCATTATCTCATCCCTCAGATGACACGTGAGCAAAAAAGGCGTGCTATTGAGGGGCCTGTGGCCGTAGGTGGTGCCACCATTACTTCCCGGCTTACACAGCAACTGTTGAATGATTTGGGTGACAACCCAGATCAACTGCCAATTCTTCAGCATTCACTCATGCGCACCTGGAGTTATTGGCAACGCAATATAAATTTAGAAGGCGAGGATCTGGATCTGAAACACTATGAGGCCATAGGCACCATGTCAGAGGCCTTGTCCCTTCACGCCAATGAGGCCTACGATGAATTGAGTGACTCCGAAAAGGAAGTCTGCGAATCACTGTTTAAAGCAATCACTGAAAAA
>JBCCIX010000235.1:0-6843 GCA_039028075.1 Bacteroidota bacterium
ACGTCCAGATACCTCCATGGTGTAAGTACCTGCATTATCAAATTGCACGAATATAGGATGTGCATCATTATCAGAGGTATTGGACTGCCATTTGAAATCCAGGTCATTTCCGCTTCTATACACTTTAAACCACCCATCTGACGAAGCCCCTTCGGGATTCGGCGTTTTACCCGTTCCTCTGGGAAACACCAAACTTCCATTCGACTTTTCTCCGTAAAAATCGTCTGCATCAGCAAATCTTAACCATGTGTCGTTGGCTTCGGTACCGTTATCACCCTCTTTCACCGCTGATCTCCAAATGAAACGATAAAGGCCGGGCGAAGAGATATTTAGACGATACGTTGCCAATCCATTTCCAGGCTGACCAAAAAAATTATCGCCTTCCCAAAGCATATATCCCCTTCCCGTTGCATTTGATAAATCATTTACGAGCTGCCAATCCCCTTCGAAGTCAGCATCTTCGAACTCAACAAGTACGAAATCATTTTCTTCCGAAAATAAAAGATTCGAGGTTTCACCACAATCTATACCGAGGCTCACATCGTCAGACGAGTCATCTCCACATGACACGAAGAAGAGTGTTACAATAATTATCCAGGGCCACGAATTATTTACTTTTTGACACATGTACTTAATTTTTCGCAAATAATGCTAGTTTGAAAGTAAAAATCAAAATTAAAAAGGTTAAAATGTACTACAGCGGCTTAAACTGTTCAAAAGTTTCTTTACAATCGAAACAATGGTGAATTGAACGGCAAGCCGTAGGCCCGAAAGGAGATCGGAGTTCCGTATTTTCGCTGTTACAATTGGGACACTGGACGCGCTCAAGGATATCCAGGTCAACTATTAAATTGTGCTTTGGAGGCGGAGCCAAACCAAACTCTTTCAAAGCCTTACGTCCCTTTTTGGTGATCTTATTAGAATTCCACGATTCTTCAAAATTGACATCCACATCTACCTTTGATACCCCATTCTTCTGCAAGACTTCGACAATGTCATTTTTCATATAATCAATGGCGGGACACCCTACAAAAGTAGGGGTCATCGCTACTCTTACACCAGAATCATGGATATCAATATTGGTAATCACCCCTAAATCTACTAGAGATAATACGGGTATTTCAGGGTCTTTTACCTCATCTAACCATTCTTTAACTTTCTCCACTGTCAACATAGTTGTATTGCTTACCATTCTGCGGTGGGATCAATTTTAAATACTTCTGACATTTCATCCAGTAAAGGTTGAAGGTGTTCCGTATGTTCACCTACTCTACCCCCAAAGACAGGTTGTATGAGAGTAAGGTCTGGCAATTCAAGTGACGTTTTCGAGATCAATCTAATTATAGCCTCAAGCCATCTTTCCTTTAATAATTCTTCCCCTTCAAAGATACCGTCCGCTATTAGTTGAGCTTCTAGCGGTGAAGGCTCAAAAACACCCATTGCATAAGGCATTAATTCATTCAATGAATTTTGCAACCGTGAAATACTTTCTTCCGTAGCGCTACCCAACTGTTTGATCCAGATATCGGCATGCATGGTATGGTACCGTAGTTCTCCCTTGATTTTGTTGGCTAGCTTAGCCAGGGGGTCATAAGATGATGAGGCAAGGATTTCAAAGCGAAGAGCTTCCGCCGTATCGAAAAGAAAGTGTCGTATGAGACTAAAATCATATTCGCCATTAGGTAATTCTACTAGCTGAGAATTATGAAATTGATCAGCATTGCGCATGAAGGCCACCGTATCAGGATCACGTTCTCCCAGTTCGTGCAGTAAGTGGTACAGTGCTTGACTCTGCCCAACTTTGTCTTGGGCCATGGATGAGAAAGCGATATCCTCCTCCAGGATCGGACCAAAACCTGTCCATTCTGAATTCCTATGCCCCAAGATGAGCTGGTCGTCCGCCATTTTATACAATAGCTCTTTTAGCGCTTCCTGACTGATCATAATTGTCTCTCTTTAAACGCTTTGATCTTATCGGCTGCTTTATACGCTAATGCCTCACGAAATTTTTTATCAGGAAGGGTGTTCCAAATTATTTTATCTTCTTCCTGGCTAAATTCAATGTCTGATGTTTCAATGACCCATATATTGAAAACGGGCTTATCGTTAATGAATTCCGGCTTTACCATACTCAAACCTTCCTCGAGGGTCGAACATTCTATCGTGCCAATGTGTTCGTGCTGTTTACCCCTTTTTTTTAAATGGAATAACTCGTAGCTTTTTTCTTCACTTCCGTCACCTTTAACATTATCTTCGATATAATTATATACGGTGTCTTCACCTTCTGTAAAAGGTGATACCATAATCTTTCTTGTTTCCACCACAAATAGACCCGTACACGTTTGTCGTCTACTAAATTGCTCTTTGGCGAATAGAAAAGCCATTTCTCTATTGGGTGCATGAACAGGACCTGCATGAAAGTAAGGCTTACCTTCTCGAAGCTGAGAGAAAACTTCATAGGTGCCTAGCTGATCAAGAGGTGCTTTTGAAGTCAACTCAGTGGTTGAAAGATTCAGTCTATTAACTCTAGGATCTAAAGATTCCATAACAACTTTAAATTGAAAATGACATCGCGAAGATGCCATTTCCAGTAAGGTTTTGCCGTCGCTTAATTGATTTTTGGGATCAATTAAGCCAAAGGAGCGACATATTCGGTCTTCGGAGAAAGGAGTGCTCGCCTTACCCAGCGACCTCTTTCTTCGGCTGTCCTCCTCACCGCCAAGCGCTCTTTATTACATGGGCCATCGCCATTAATAACTCGCTTAAATTCTTCCCAGTCTGGCTCAGTATATTCCCATCTCCCTGTCTCTTCGTTTTTCTTAAGATTTTCATCAGGTATGGTGAAACCTAGTTCCCAAATTTTTGGAACATACATATCCAGGAACTGGTTACGCATATCGTCGTTTGATCCCATTTTTACTTTCCAACGCATTAAAATATCTGAATGAGTCGATATTTTATCCGAAGGGCCAAAGAAATGCATCATCGGAGGCCACCAACGATCGATAGCGGCTTGCATCATTTCGCGTTGTATTTGACTTCCGGTAGCCATGTGAATTACACAATGATGACCGTATTTGAGATGGAATGACTCCTCGGCACAAATTCTTTCTAAAGCCCTACAGTAAGGGCCATAGCTTCCTCTTGCATTGGCCAATTGGTTTACGATAGCACCTGCATCAACAAGCCAAGAAATGAAACATGAATCAGCCCAGGTGAAGGCTGGATAATTAAAAATATTTGAATATTTGGACTTTCCATTAATGAGATCATCAATCATCTGCTCCCGCGATTTACCCAATGTTTCAGCAGCGCTGTAGAGTAACTGCGCATGTCCCACTTCATCTTGTACCTTTGCCATCAGCGCTAGTTTGCGTTTGAATCCCGGGGCTCGGGTAATCCAAGTTCCCTCGGGCAACGCACCTATAATTTCACTGTGCGCATGTTGCTCAATCATTCTGATCAACTGCTTACGGTACAACTGGGGCATCCAGTCATTGGGCTCAATTTTTTCACCTCTTTGAATACGGTCTTCGAACTGTGCTAACTTTTCGTTGTCCTCATTTTCAAGACCGTTCGACTTAATGTGCTCAAATGTGTTTCCTCCTCCGTACATACTTTGCAATCGTTTTAACTCTCAAATTTACAACAAACCTAACACTTATTTGGTTTTTAAACCTTCAATTAACATGCTCGCTAACTGGTCACCTAAGTCGGCTGGATTAATGATACCTGAAGGATCATACCAGTTAGGCATCCAATTTAAAGACGAGAAAAGAGTCATGACCGCTAATTTTGTGTCTACATCTCCAAATTCCCTGTGACGTATGCCTCCCTCGATTATTTTTTTAAAACGGTTGATATAGTTTATTCTCATCAACAAAAAGTCTCTCAAATAAGGTTGGCTCAAATGACGGTGTTCATTCATAAATACGGCCGAAGCAATAAGGTCTTTGGACATTACTTCGATATGACCACGTATGCCAAGCCTGAGCTTTTCTGCATAGCTGATGTCTTGATTTTCAACCTTTTCTAGTGAGGCTCTGAAGAGTTCCGCCATCTCAAAACAAAGACTTTGAAGAATCTCTTCTTTCGATTTTATATGAGAATAAAGTGATGCAGCTTCTATGCCCAAAGCGTTAGCCAGATCGCGCATAGAGGTAGCAGCATAGCCATGAGCCCTGAAAAGCTCGGCAGCCTTTCGAATGACCTGATCTTTCCGACTCATTTTTTCTCTAAAGGGCATAAGACAAAAATAGTGATAAATGTTTCTGAATGAAGTGATTAGTTATTTTTACCCTATGAGTAAGAACACCCCAGAAATTTATCATCAGAGAATGAGCTCTGCTTTTCACACTATGATCGCATTACCTTTGGCCTTCTTTGTTTACTTATTTCTTGAAAAGAAGCACAATGATCTAACCCCAATGATTGCAGATAATATGTTGGTATACTTCATAGATTATGGGTTTACATTGTTTGCAATTGGCTTGACCTATCTAGCCTACCTTAAATTTCGAAATGGGCTCAAGCGTATAAATAGAGATAATCGGTTAAGGGAAAGGTTTGATATTTACAGTCGGCTCTCTATGCGAGCCTACCTTTTTCTTGGCTTAGCTTTTTCTATATTGGTATCAGGCTTATTACTAACTACTTCGGCCATATTCATCGTTGATTATGTGATACTTCTTTTTTTACTCTCCCTGCAGCGGCCCACTCCCGATAAATATATTAGAGATCTTCAACTACAAGGAGGTGAAAAGAAAATCGTCAAAGAAAAACAGGAATTCTCAGATTGAACTTTTATCGCGTATTTATGTCAACTCGTCCATCATCTACCCGCATTTTAACCCTGGCATTTCCGGTTCTTGATCTTAATCGAGTTTCATCTTCATCATCCCGATATACTTCAAAATCACCTGAAAAGGATACTCTACTATCCTCATGATAAATTAAAAACTCTCCTCCACCCTGGGATACATCAAGGTAAATACCACCATCATTAGAGCGAAAGAAATAATTACCATTATCTGCTAAAGAAGTTTCTATCTCGATATCACCATCATCCATGTTTACTTCTACTTCTGTAAATGAGGCATTTCTGACACTTACGTCACCATCGTCCGATCTTACCCTCATTCTTCCACTTCCTCCGTCCATACGAATATCTCCGTCGTCAAAATCAAAGTCAAAATCGTTTCCACTACAATTTCTTAAATCCGCATCGCCATCATCAATATCGAGCGCAATGGAGCCGCCAATATCTTGGATAAGATAATCATCATCGTCACCTTCAATGTTCAAGCTTATGCTTTTAGGGGCCTCTATATCAATAGTATATTCTTCTCGGCGATACCCCATCATTGAGATACTTCCTCGGGTACGCTCCTTGATAACTAGGTTTCCATTGTCTTCGAATACTTCGACTTTGAAATCTCTGTCTCCAAAGGAAACACCTTTTACCGTTACTTTCCTGTAAATATTAACCGAAACGTCTTTGCGATCTGTTCCTTTAATAGTCACTTCGGCATCACTACTCCACATTTCAATAGTACCACTGGGGCTAATCGGATAATTCCCATTTAATTTGAACTCATCGTCTTGTGCAATGGTGCACATACTTAAAAACATGATGGCCGTAGTAATTAAGATCTTCATTTTTATAATGATTAGTTGATGGTTTAACGAGAAGATTACAATTCAAGATGTTTTATCGCATAGAAAATTCCTAAAAAAATACTGAAGTCGTTAATCCCTGAGCATCCGCTCTGGTTGAAATAACAATGATAACGGCTACAATAAAGCCTACAAGGATCACGATATTTCTACGATTTAATATTCCTGACATACTTACAACCGGTTCAAATACAATACCATCTGTTTAAAACGAGCTATATTCGCTTTTTTGGAATTTTTGTGAACGAACCCGAACATAAGTTATGTTCATTTTCGCACATACATTCTGTTTTTTAGACCCTTTAGATTGAATAGTGGTTGGAAAGTTTAAATCATAAATTTATATCCGTAGTGGTTCCAACGCTTAATGAGGAGTCGACCATAGGCCATTTATTAAAAGATCTTTCTGGTATTGATGAGTTGGAGGTAATAGTAGTTGACGGTGGTAGTAAGGATAGAACTGTTGAGATGGTTAGCGCTTATAGTGAGGTTCAGTTACTGGAATCACCGCCGGGGCGGGCAGTTCAATTAAACAAGGGAGCACTTCGAGCGAAAGGTCAATTTTTATGGTTTTTGCATTCGGATAGCCGTGTAGAGGCAGATATACGTGATGAGGTAGTGGTACAAATTAAGGAATCTGATTGTTCGGGAAGTTGTTTTTTAAAATTTGATAAACATGGATTCTGGTATAGCCTTTATTCAAAGTTCAGCAGAATAAACTGGAGTATTTTTACCTATGGAGACCAGGGCATCTTTATCAAAAGAAGTCTCTTTTTAGAATTGGGCTGCTATCGTCAGATTCCCATTATGGAGGACATAGATCTGGTACGACGAATAAGAAAACGATGCCGGTTTAAGAAACTCGATCTACCTATTATCACCTCGGCCAGACGATTCGAACGGAATGGGGTGGTGAGGCAAGAAGTTAAGAACATAACGCTTGTTTTTCTTTATCTGTTGGGTGTATCTCCCTATTTCTTAAAGCGTTTTTATTAACATCTACTTCTAATGATTCCACTGATAGATCTTAATAAATTACATGGCCCTATTCAAAAAGAGTTAGATGATGCGATCCAGCGTGTGGTTCATAGTGGTTGGTATATTGGTGGTCAGGAAGTGGAGAAATTTGAAAGATCTTTTGCCGAATACTGCCAGACGAGGCACTGC
>JBCCIX010000236.1:0-6830 GCA_039028075.1 Bacteroidota bacterium
CTTAGGGTCCCATTTGATAGCGGACTATGCAATCGGCTTGGATACCCTAATGTGTTTCTATAATCTGCCTGCTGATGGTTTTGAAAAAACTGTCGGCGAAGAGTTGCAGAGTCAAATTGGTTTGCCCTTTACGCCTTATGTGGTGCAGGGTTCAACTATGTTAAGAGATAAGATCGGAGAAGGCATGATTTTAGGTAACACAGTAACATGTCCAGGTTTTTTTGGGCCTCAGGGTCGTGAGATACGATTAACCCTTAAATTTCCAAAATTGATGGAACAGTTGAATTATTACAACAAAGAAGGATTTTGGCTGACCAATTTTGAAATGGAAACCGCCGGTTACTATGCATTAGGTAGAATGCTTGGTCATGAAATCACTAGTGCTAACGCTATCATAGCGAACCGAATCAAAAATAAATTTTCGAAAAATCCAGGTAAAGCGGTAGATAGCTTAATCAAAAAAGTGCTCGACAGGATTTAATTTGCGTGATTGTTATGCATATCCAAAATTTGTTGACGCGCAAATGATGGGTCATAGTTATTGTAAAATCCGGATAAAATTTTGTGTGCAATGTGAGATAATATTAACTCTTCATCCGTCTTGTCTTTCTTGCCAATCCAAAACACGCGTTGCGGGTGCTTTTTCATGTCTTCTACATATGCTTTTGCTTTTTCATACTGTTCCGCAGTATAATTTAGGGTAAAGCAGGTCTTTACTGTCTCCATGGTCATACAAATTAATTGCTGCGCAGCAGGTTACAATCCATGTGCCAACAAATAACCTGGTTTTTCAAAGGATATGTGAGGTACTCCCCCAAATAGGTCGTTCGAAATCGGGCGTTTCTGTTCGAAAGTGGATCTCTTTCGATTGATTTTTGAAGAGTTAGCCACGTTGTTCGCGGCCTTTAATCGGTTTACCTTTGCCGCTTCTTTAAAACAATGGAATACGAAATAGATACACTGACGAATGGTATTCGTCTGGTTCATAAGCAGGTCAGTCATACTAAAATTGCGCACTGTGGTTTTATGTTAGATATTGGAAGCCGAGATGAGAATCCTTCTAATCAGGGTATTGCTCATTTTTGGGAGCATATGGCTTTTAAGGGGACCAATAAACGCAAGGCTTATCATATTTTAAGCAGAATAGATGCGGTAGGAGGGGAGCTCAATGCCTACACCACCAAAGAGAAAATTACCTTTTATGCGTCAATCCTTGAAGGCCACTTTGAAAAGGCCTTTGAACTGTTAGCAGACATCACGTTTGATTCTATCTTTCCCGAAAAGCAAATCGAACGGGAGCGTAATGTTATATTGGAAGAAATGGCGATGTACTACGATGCACCGGACGACGCCATTCAAGATGAGTTTGACACCGTGGTTTATCGCAATCACCCTTTGGGTATGAATATTCTTGGAACAGCAGAAAGTGTGAGATCTTTCACAAGAGCCGATTTTGAGGGCTTTATCGCTGAACATTTGAATACGGAACGTATTGTAGTTTGTTCCGTAGGTAATATACCGTTCAAGAAGGTGAAACGAATGGCGGTAAAGTACTTGAGTAGTCTACCCAAATTGTCGGCAAAAGTATCACGTGTTCCCTTTAAATCTTACCGACCTAGTCTAAAAGAAGTAACCAGGAGTCTTGCTCAATCGCATTGCGCCATCGGTAGAAATGCCTATGCTCTAAGTGACGACAGACGTATTCCTTTCTTTATGTTATCGAATTTGCTGGGAGGCCCGGGTATGAACTCGCGCCTCAATCTTGCGCTTCGTGAAAAATATGGATTTGTTTACTCGATAGATGCGTCATATCATGCCTACACGGATACCGGTTTGTTCGCTATTTTCTTTGGTACGGAACATAAGCAATTGAAAAAAAGTATTCAGCTGGTTAAAAAGGAACTGAGGTACCTGCGTGAAAAGCAATTAGGTACTATTCAATTGCACACTGTAAAAGAGCAATTGATGGGGCAGTTAGCTATGGCAGAAGAAAACAATGCTAGCCTGATGCTCATGATGGGAAAGAGTCTTTTGGATTTGGATCGCATTGATTCCTTAGAGCATGTATTCAATACTATTAGAGGTACAACGGCTGAAAAACTGAGAGATCTGGCTAACGAGATGTTTTTCGAAGAAGAATTGAGTATTCTTACTTACCAACCCGAATGACCATGGAATTTATCAACGAAGAAATTCAGAAATATGCAGAACTTCATTCGGAAGGAGAATCTGCTATTTTGGCTAAAATTAACCGGGATACACACGCCAATGTGGTTATGCCACGTATGCTTTCTGGTCATCTACAGGGAAGAATACTTTCTGTTTTCTCCCATATGATCCGGCCAAAAAGGATCCTGGAAATAGGTACCTACACAGGCTATTCTGCGCTGTGTTTAGCTGAGGGTTTAGCAGAAAAGGGCAAACTCATTACGATCGATGTTAACGAGGAATTAGAGGATAAAGTGAGGTCCTTCTTTAAAGATACCTCGTTAGACCGCTTCATTGACTACCGAATAGGCAATGCTCTGCATATTATACCGGAGCTGGAGGAAACGTTCGACCTTGTATTTGTAGATGCTGATAAGATCAACTATATCAATTACTATAACCAGGTACTTCCAATTGTCCGAGCAGGAGGTTTTATTATCGCGGATAATGTACTGTGGAGCGGAAAAGTTTTGAATGATACGAAAGATAAGGATACCTTAGCACTTGATAATTTTAACAAGCTTGTTCATAATGATGAACGAGTTCAAAACGTTTTGTTTCCGGTTAGAGACGGTTTAATGGTCTTAAAGAAGCTATAATTTTTTCGTGTCGTCAGAAGATTTTTTGATTTGGAATCATCGCGTTGAAGCACCCTTTAAATTTCCTAAAGGGCAGTTTATACTTGCTCCCGCCAACTGGCGGGTGGGGGTAGCTTTCAGATTTGAAAAAAAATCTTGTCTCAGATCCTTTAAAGGCACTTTTTTCTTGTTAAAAAAATGTAGTCGGATGTTAGTAATAATTTTTTAATATGGAGTTCCGGTTTTTTGCTCTATTCTTCCTTCTTTCTTTTTTCACTCATGCCCAGGGGCCCAAGGTGCCATCACGGATTGACTTTGCAGACATGAAACTACGCATAATGGAAGATGCGCGAAAAGAGATACAGGTAGATGTAGATAAACTAACCAGAAGTGCGGTCTATTTTAATAAGCAGGTGGAAAAAGCGAAAAGCTATTTCCCAATCATAGAACGTATTTTTAAAGAAGAAAAGCTGCCCGATGATTTTAAGTATTTGGTACTGCAAGAGAGTGGGCTCATATCAGATGCAGTTTCTTCCTCCAATGCGGTGGGCTTTTGGCAATTCAAGGACTTTACGGCAATGGAAGTCGGCCTAAGGGTCGATAAACAGGTAGATGAGCGTATGAATATCGTTTCTGCTTCCCGAGGAGCAGCAAGGTATCTCAAAAAAAATAACAATTCATTTTTTGATAATTGGTTGATGTCTCTTCAGGCTTATCAAATGGGACCTGGGACTGCGTTAAAAGTGGGTGCTGATAAACATCGTGGAGAAAAGTCAATGACGATAGATAAAAAGACCTATTGGTACGTAAAAAAGTACTTGGCACACAAGATAGCTTACGAAGATGCCGTAAAAGGGAAACCTCTTCTCAGTCTTATCGAACATCGAGCGGTTCCTAACGAAAGTCTGAATGAGATCGCCAAACTCTACCGTGTGGATTTGGAAGAAGTGGATAAATACAACAAATGGCTGCGTAAAGGAAAAATACCGGCTGACAAAGAATATACGGTAATCATACCTACAGAAAATGCCACACAAGAGCCGGTAGTGGCATCAAGAGAGTCACCAAAACGGCAATCTACCCCTGCTACACAGGATTATGACTTGGCGAATCCTGACGAATTCCCGGCTATTAAGAACGAGTCGCTCGCTAGAAGTGGCGAGATGGTTGAGATCAACGGCCTACCGGGTATACTGGCGCGCCAAGGGGATAAAATTTCTGAAGTAGCCGCTGTTGGGAACCTTGAGCTTTCCAAGTTTCTCAAATACAATGACTTATCGATTGATGATCAGTTGATAGAAGGAAAGGTGTATTATCTCAAATCAAAACGTTCCAAGGGTAAAGTCAGGTACCATGTCGCTTCGTACGGAGAGAGTCTCTGGGATATTTCGCAAAAATATGGTGTCAAACTTAGGAAGCTCTACACGAAAAATAGGATGAAACCTGATGAAGCGTTAAAAGCCGGGAGGGTAATCTGGTTGAGATATATACGGCCGGCAAAAGTACCGGTAGAATATAAGGAAGTGCAGGCCCCACCAACTAAAACCTACGGTAATGACGAAAAGGGGTTAACCGATATTGCGGAAAGTGTGAATGACGAGCTAAATATGACTACATCAGATACACTGGAATCAAAACAGCTTTTAGTTCATGATGAACCTAAGACCTTTCTTCAGAAATTGGACTCGCTTGATCGGCTGGAATTATCTTTAAATGAAAGAGATGAAAATGTCGACTTGACAAGTTTGAAACAGACCAAAACAAAAAAAGTAGAAGGGTCTGCAATGTTTGAATCAAAGGCTGTTGTGGATTCAATCGCTCATATTCACACGGTGTCTGCCGGGGATACATTTTACGCCATTGCAAAAAAATATGGAATCAACGTTGTTGATCTGCTTAGATGGAATGCCCTTTCTATCAACGATAAGCTTAGCATTGATCAAAAAATAAAAGTTTACAAACCTTCAAAGTCCATTATTGTAGAGAAAGTAGATGTAAAATCAGATCAAAATGGGGATGCAACTTACATTGATTATCAAGTTAAGGAAGGTGATACGCTTTACAGTATTGCGCGTAAAAATGGAGTGAAAGTAGAAGATTTATTAGATTGGAATGACAAAAATGATCTAAATATTACTTTAGGAGAGATACTAAAGATCAAAAAGCCTACATCAAACTGATCCATTCTTTTTCCCCAATTGGCGCAAAAAGTTTTTTAATTACTATGTTTGCAGGCGTTGAAAAATAAGCTATTTTGGTGAATTGAACGCCAAATAGTCGAATTGATAACTTCAAAACTCCGACCGTTGAGTACTACAAAAACGATAGATCTAGTAATGCTGGTTGATGATAATGAGACTGATAACTTCATCAGTAAGCGTATCATCGAAATCACCAAGTTCGCCAACAGGGTAGAAGTAAAGAATTCTGGCAAAAGTGCATTGGATTACTTGAGAGACAACCAAGAGAATATTGGAGACCTGCCTAATCTCATATTTCTGGATATCAATATGCCTATTGTAGATGGTTTTGTATTTCTCTATGAGTTCGAAAAATTCAACAATCAAATCAAAGACAAATGTAAGGTGATTATCTTATCTAGTTCAGATAACAAACGCGATATCGATAAGATTGTAAATAATAATCATGTTATCAAATTCATCACCAAACCTCTTACAGAAACGGCCCTAGAGGAAGTTAAAGTACACAATCTGTAGGCTATAGCTACCAAATACCTTATTCTTGTTTCAAATATGCTTTTGTACAGTCATATTTGTCTCATTTTAAATAAAACATATCAAACCTATGAATAAAGTTTTACTGCAATCGCTATGTCTTATGATTGGTTTTAGTGCTTATGCCCAAGATGGAGAAACGGCTGATACTACCTATTGGCGGAAGAGTTTTAAAGTGGGTTTAAATTTTAACCAAGCCTCTTTCTCTGACGAGTGGACCGGCGGAGGTGTTAACTCTATCGGTCTCAGTTCTTACCTAAACTATAAAGCAAACTACAGAAGAGGGGTACATACCTGGGACAATGAAGTTGATTTCGGTTACGGCGTGGTTCAAAATCAAGACCAGAATGCGCGAAAGGCTTTAGATCGAATGTATTTTGACACGAAATACGGCCGGCGACTCAGTGAAAAATGGAATTTATTTACTTCCCTCAGTTTTTTGTCCCAGTTTGCTATTGGATATTCGTTTGACGAAGACGCTAATGGCGCTGAAACCAGAACTAAGATTTCTAATTTGTTTGCACCTGCTTTCGTAACGTCGGCCATTGGTTTTGAATATAAACCCGTTGATTACTTTAGTTTGAGAATAGCTCCCATGGCCCCTCGATTTACCATAGTGGCAGATGATGATTTGGCGAGTGAAGCTAGTGATGATGATCCAACCAAAGGTCAGTTTGGGGTGGATCTAGGTGATAATGTGAGGTCCGAGTGGTCCGCTTTTCAGCTTCAGGCAGACTTCGATCAGGATATTGCGGAAAACCTAAATCTGAAATGGAAGTACTTACTGTTCATTAATTACGAGGATTTAGAGCTCGATAGATGGGATCATAGGCTGGACCTTACGCTCTCGGCAGCGGTGAATTCATTCTTAAACGTAAGCTTGGGAGCTATTGTGATCTATGACTTCGATCAGGTGGATGAAGTGCAACTTAGCCAGCAACTTACCCTTGGGTTAGCTTACGCATGGAAAAATTTTAAGGGTAAGTAGAAGTATTAAGTTAAGTCTAAACCTACGGGTAATCTGGGTATTTTTTCGGGAGTCTCTGCGTAGCAAAAAATCTGATGCCATTACGGCTATAAGCGTTTTGTGCGTCATGAGCTGTCCGAAAATCTACGGCCGCAGTACCCGTGATTTACGCATTGGCTTAACACCGAATATTAAAAATCTGGGTCCAACCCTAGCCTATTTTTAAGCTCGTTGAGAATGGGTTTCTTTTGCGCTAGATGTTCAAACTTTTCTCTGTTTGTGTAAAGAACTCGACCTTTTTCTTCTGCTACTAACTCGGTTTCAAGTACTATTTCTCCGTTA
>JBCCIX010000237.1:0-6798 GCA_039028075.1 Bacteroidota bacterium
GTGTTTTTTTATCAGTTCGTATGTTTTATCGTAAAAGTATTCGGCTTTTTCGTTTCTCTTCCAAGCCCAATACTTTGCAAAAGCCTGGTAAATCGAAAAATCATCGCAACTGCCATTTAAAGAGGCTAAAAGGTCGCGTGCCTCAGTAAACAATGAATCATACTTGTGGTAGTTGTTCATCCAATAGTATTTGATGGCCAGACGTTGCAAAACCAGTATCTGTGTTTCGGTACTATTCTCACCGTTGGATTGTAACTCTTCGAGCAATTGATTGTACAGGATTACCTTTTTTTCTCCTCTTGCCGGACTGGTTTCTATCATCTCGAAAAAAGAGGAGAAGTACTGATTACTGGATTTTCCGTACAATTTTGCATCGTATTCCAGTATTTGCCCGTAAATCAAGTGTGCCTTCGGATCCTCCCAGGCCTGATAAATTTTTGCGGTATTACGAAGTATTTCTGTTTTTATATCCAGCCGGTAGTCTTTTTTCGATAGTGCTGTTTCTCCTTTTTCCATCAACTCAAAAATAGTTAGTGTATCCCCCAGAGAGGTATTTGGATGCCCTTCCGAAAACAAGGAGTTTACAAAACCTAGAATTGCTTTTGACTTAGCCGTCTCATCTTCAGATCTCTCCTTTTCAAGGCGTACCAGGTTGTTAGCCCGAACTAAACTTTCCGACCTACTTTCCGCTAATTCACGGGCGCTATCCGCTTTAATAGAAGCCTGTTGTGCCCTGTGGGTTGCCTCATCTGCCTTTTTCAAGGCCATCATAGCCCTTTGCGACTCATTTTGAGCCTTGACCAAAGCGTTTTCAGTCTGTTTCCTTTCTTTACCAATTTGTTGAATATATAAACCCGTAAATAAGACTATAATCACAAATAGTAAAGATGATAGGCCTACTGCAGTTTTATGGCGAGAAATAAATTTCCTCAGCACATAGCTCGCTGCACTTTTTTTTGCTGAGATAGGCTTATGGGCTAAAAAGTTACTTATATCTTCCCCCAGCTCACCAACATTAGCATAGCGGTCTTCTTTTTCTTCTCTCGTGGCGTATTGACTGATAGCCCACAAATCTTCATCGCTTTTTGTCCCATTAAGTAATAACTCCAGCACCTTACCCAGTTGAAAAACATCACTTCTAATATCCACGGGTTCATTGTCAAACTGCTCGGGACTAGCAAACTTAGGAGTAAGTAGTTTTTGTTCCGCAATCGTAAAATCCCATTTATTATCCGGACTTACTAACTTGGCAATACCAAAATCCATCAGTTTGACCTGCTCGTTTTTATCTACAAGAATGTTTGAAGGCTTGATATCTCTATGAATAATTAGATTTTGGTGAGCAAATTCTACGGCTTGGCAGACTTTAATAAATAAATCAAGCCGCTTTAAAACAGAAAGGTCATTATCTTCTGCATACTCAATCAAACTGGTTCCTTTGATAAGCTCCATAACAAAATAAGGACGTCCATCGGTAGTTACGCCTCCATCATAAATCTGCCCAATATTAGGGTGCCTAAGACGGGCCAAAACATTGCGCTCCTGACGAAAGCGTTTTACAATATCCTCCGTATCCATTCCACGTTTGAGCACCTTTAGCGCTACCTCATGGTCAAAGACACCGTCTCTTCGGGCGGCACGATAGACAATCGCCATACCTCCTCGACCTATTTCTTCGAGAAAATCATATTTGTCAACCTCCGGAAATTGACCGTTTACATCTTGATCAATCTCTTTGTTGAGTTCTTCGCGGAGTTGGGTCAGCAGGCTTTGTTCATCCCCTGTGCTTAGCACCAGTGTTTTTACCTCTTGGAGTAGATCGGGCTCACCAGTAAGTTGCTCTTCAAGGTATTGAATCCTGCTTTCGCCAGAGACTTTTAGCGCTTCACTGTACCAGTGCTCTACTTCTTTTAGATTGGCCATAACCATAGATTTAAACGATTTGGCCTCTTTATTCCATTCGAAACGATATCGTAAACGCTACTACTAAAAGCTTATATCTAAGCACTTTTCTTAATGGATTTCGACAAGTAGGCCCTTGCAAAACTCCACTTGCGCTTTACCGTAGCCTGTGAAATACCCATGACCTCAGCCGTTTCACCAATAGTCAGATCGGAGAAAAAGCGACACTCCACTACCTGTGACAGCACCTGATCTTCATTTTCAAGCTGTTTTAATCCGTGAAGGACGGTTTCCAAATTGTCCACATTCACGTCATTCTCAAAAATCGCAAATTGATCATAGCCATTGATCTCGGTTAGCTCAGCGTTCCGTTTATCTGCTTTTTTCTTCTCTAAATAATCCTGCAGCACATACCGCATCGCTCTGCCACAAAGTCTATAAAAATGAAGCTTGTTTAACGGAGTCAGACGGCCATTGCTGAGAATTTTCAAATAGGATTCATGCACCAAGGCCGTAGTATTTAAAGTATGCGCCTGGCGCCAGTCAAACTTGATTCGATGTGCCATTTTTTTGAGGTCATCATATAACAAACTGTAAAGGGCTTGCATACTTTCCTCTTTGCCTTCCGAGGTTTTAAGGATCAACTCCACAACGTCCTGTACCATAATCGAAAATAAAAAATAAAACTTTTTGAGCCTTTTCTTCCTCCGAATCGGAAATAGAAAACAAAGACATAATATAATGAAAAAACTACTATTTATGACAATGCTAGCACTAGGTGCTTCCATTTCCCATGCCCAATATTACGGATTTAGGGGCGGTTTCAATTTAGCTAATATAGGTGCTGATGCTGAAAACAATAGCATCCGGCCGGGTTTTCATATAGGCGCGTACTATCAATCAACGTTGAGTGATAAACTGCTGTTTGAGCCCGAAGTACAACTTTCCTTTCAGGGAGCAAATGCAGACGACGATGCCTTGGGGTTTGACCAATCTATCACCATGCTTAATGTGCCTCTTATGGCCAAATACCTGGTGAATGATGAATTCTCTGTAAACGCAGGACCGTACATCGGTTTAATTTTAGGAGCCGAAGCAAAAGCAGACGACGACGATTTTGACAATAAAGATTTCTTTAACTCTTTGGATTTCGGCCTCGGCCTGGGAGCTTCTTATGAGCTGCCTTCGGGGATTAATCTATCCATACGCTATTTATTGGGTCTTGCTGATATTACAGATGACGAAGGCGGTACGGAAACTGTTATTATCGATAATTTCCCCGTAGAGGTGGAAGTAGAGGAGCAGCGAATTACCAATCAAGTGATTCAATTTTCGGTCGGCTACTTGATCAATAAGTAATAGACCCATGAAAGAGATCAACTTCAAACCTTTTCTGCTGCTGCTTCTGGTTTTGTTTTCAGAATGCAGTAATGATGATGACGGCGATGCTCAGATCAACGAGAACATAATCGGAACGAACGGAGGTACGGTAACCAGTACCAATAATGATCTAACCATTAGTATTCCAGCGGGGGCATTGTCCACATCTACCGAAATAACTATCGTAGAAACGACATCGCATCCGATCGGTAACGTTGGGGTAGTTTACGATTTAGGACCTGACGGTACACAATTTAACAGTCCTGTTTCGCTCACTTTTAGTTACGATCCGGCAGATTTACCAACGGGTCGAGATGAAAATGATTTAGTTATCGCTTTTGCTGAAAACGGAAGCTGGGTCCCCCTGGGTAGTAATGTAGTAGATGCTGGCAACAACACCGTGACGGCGCTCACCACTCATTTTACTCCCTTTGGCTTGTACTTTCCAACCGGAAATGAAGGTGAAGGAGAACTACCGGCAGAATTGTTTTACAATCCTAATAGCTACCCATTTGTGCCCAATCAGACCTACGAAACACCCGGGGCCAACGTGGTAGGAAATGGTGCCCTCGCATTTAGTATTGCCAATGTGGATCCTGATTTTACAAGTGAAAATTTTACGATAAATGTGGAAAATGGCAGTGTAACGCTGAGTAACCTGACGAATGATGCCTCGGAAATTAAGCTGGACATCACCGTGACGAATGAAGTAGGAGCGCTTACTACAGAAGATGCACTTACTTTCAACCTGGCTAGCCTGAGCTACACGCTGGCAAAAGACGTATTCTTCCCGGGAAACATTTTTGATTCAGGGCTGCCGGAGTCAACCAATATACCGGAATCATACACTTTTTTTCTAGGCGACTTACCTGCCGAACTTAATGGTTCGGAACTGACCATTGACGATCAGACAGGGCAAATTACAGGTACAATCGGCGCGGAAGTAGCACCGGGCACGTATGCGCTATCAGTAACCTCCGCTGATGCCAACAACTGGAGTTTGCCTTTCCCTGAGCTCATAGCCTTTGAGGTAGTAGCGCCCCCGACATCGCTTTCCTATTCACCTGCAGTGACGGTATTGACCGCAGGCGAAACTTTTGATAGTGGTATTCCTACAATTTCCGGAGATGCCCCTTTCACTTTTACCTTAGGACAAATAGATGAGGGGTTGGGAAGTACCCAATTTAATATGGATGCCGCAAGCGGACAGTTTACGGGCACTATAGCTAACGACGCGGTTGCCGGTATGTACTCATTTGATGTCAACGTAAGTAACGACGGCGGAGAAATTGTATTTGAAGATATAGTATCACTCACCCTGGAAGAATCGGCAGTAATGCTACCGACCATTGTTTCTTACGATGTTTCGGGTGATTTCTTTACCTACACCGGTGCACCCACGGCACAAATTGATATCGTCGAGGGCAGTAATAGTGACCTAACTTACACCGTTGAAGTATTTCCGAGCATTTCTGCCGGAATAGCTATAGACGAAAGTGGAAATATTACAATTAACGACGGATTGTTGGCTGCGAATGATCCCGGTTATTACACGCTAAGTGTTACGGTAAGCAACGGCATGGAAGCGGCTACCTTTGAACAAGTAGTTATAGTCCGCGCCTTTGATCCATCTGACCCGTATATTTTAGATTATAACCCAAGATCTTCTTTGATCAGTGCTTTTAGTCCCGAAGTACTTTCAGCAACTTCCAATGCGCTGTTTGAGCCCCCAAATGGACCTCTTTTCGCGATTGAAAGGGTATATGATCAGCTAGGTGACGATAGAACTGCTGAGCTGATCCAGCAGGAAATATTGACCATTGCCGCAGACGGGGATTTGACTTTCGCCATTTCTAGTCCCTCGAATCCCGTAATTGCCGATAATTTCTACAGTTATTATGTCGATGTAAGAATTGGTGAAGGTAGCAGCAGTGTGGTATATCGTGCAGTAGCGGTATTTGGGCCTGAATAATAAATACCTTGAACAAAGTGTAGAAGGGAGAACCACGTAGAGGGTCTCCTTTCACCCTTTTTAAATATTAAAGCTATGAAAAGAAAAATTTTATTATACTTTTTACTAATTCCTTCATTATCCATATCGCAAGAACTTAAGCTTAACTACAAGCAGGAGCTATCAGACCCTATTATGGATACCTTCGTTGATGCCAAATTAAGACAGTTTTACATGACACCTGCCGGTGACCGACTGTTACTGAATTCTGAATCAGGCTACTTGGTTTACGATTTAGGAAATCAAGGAAAGTTAATTGGTGAAGGCAATCATGTACTCAAATCAAATTTTGTTACGCGTGAAACCTCCAGTGGTACGGTTAATTTAGAAGAAGGGGTGGAGTACTATGTTTTTGAAGAGATGAATATTGCTGTTTTCCTGGATTGGAACCTGACCAAAAATATAATTAAAGCATTGGACCTCAATACAGGTCAAGAGTTGTTTAGCCTGGACCGTTATCGATTTACAACTTCTGCAAATGAACAGCTACTCAAAGCAGTAGCTAGCGTAGCAGCCACTCAGGTTACCCAGGAAGCCTTGCTAAATTCAGGGTTAAACGCAGGAACATTGGGCATGAATGCCTTGAACTCGGAAATAAGACAGTCTCAATATAACTCAGACGGTTTTTTTACCTACGCGACCCCTTTGGAAAAGGCCGGGAAGCTCCTGGTTAAAACAAAAGCAGGATTGACCTGCCTAATGGTAAATTCTGGTAAGGAATTATGGACTTACGAAAATAACATTACCGTAGGTTTTGCAGGTATGCCGGATCATAAAAGTGTGGTTTTGGTAAATTTTCAGTCGGACACGTTCAAGAAGAACGAAAGGCTTATTGTGAAGCTTGATCTGGAAACCGGAAGTGAATTGTGGCGAGCGGAACCTTTAAACAAATTCAAAGAGAATCGGACCTATCTGGTGGGCGATCGATTAATTTGCGATTATTTTGGCGCTGAGGTGTTTGATCTGAATTCCGGTAAGCAGCTACTACTTTCCATTCATCCTAAGGCTGGGAAATCGTCGAACTTAATGTCATCACTGATGGCGAATAGAGACGGTAGCCGATCTTCGGTATCGATAGCTTCGCCAAGTTTGGTCCACGAAAATTATTTGTATACGTCTACCTGGAAGAACGGGCCCCGGGACTTTCCGAATGACGGTAGTGGTAAAGCGAGCTTCCAAAAGTATGATCTTAAAACCGGTGAAAAAGTATGGGAAGCTCCAAAGATTGCGAAAGGGGTAGACATTGCCCTGGCGGACGATTCCCATTTATACGTTAGAAAAGGAAAGGCTTTTGGTAAATCATCACTTTATGTATTAGATGCGAATACCGGGAAAGTACAAACCGAAACCGATAACATCGATGGTTTTGTATACCGGCAAGGTGCGGGAGATATCCTGACCGATAAATATCTCTATCGAAGTGGTAAAAAGAGCATTTATGTTTTTGACAAGGAGAATTGGAAAGTAGTAAGCGAGTTTGACGGAAGGGATGCCAAAATAGGAAA
>JBCCIX010000238.1:0-6796 GCA_039028075.1 Bacteroidota bacterium
ATGCTGGACAATGTTAACTCCTACATCCAAAAAGGGGGCAAAGTTTTCGCTGAATGCGGCGGCCTCATGTATCTAGGGAAAAGCATAATTGATAGAAAAGGACGATCTTTCTCAATGGCTAACGTATTCGATTTTACCACTAGCATAGAGCACGTCAAGATGTATCTCGGTTACCGGGAAGTAGTCATGGACGACTTGCGATTAAAAGGTCATGAATTTCATTACTCTACGTTTAGCGAACAGCACGAAACACCTTTCAAGGCATTCGTTTTAAATGCTAGAGGGGTGAAAGTTACAACGAATATTTTCGTGAAAAACAAAGCAATGGCATCTTATATCCACCATTATTTTGGTGAAGAAGATGGGCTAGTACACCTAATTAATAAATTGGAAAAACTATGAAAATCTATACCAGAAAAGGAGACAAAGGAACCACCGGTGTATTTGGTGGAAAAAGAGAACCCAAAAATGGTGCACGAATCGAGTGCATCGGTACGTTAGATGAAGTCAACAGTACTATCGGATTGCTTCGAGCTAAGCTTGGGACGGATCACGAGTGGCAGTCCAACCTCCACCGCATCCAGAAAGACTTTATGGACATGATGTCCCACCTGGCGAGGCCTTCGGATGCCCAGAAAGAAAATCCCAACCCCAGACCGACGGACGGAGCTACTTTTTGCGAAGAATGGATCGACGCATTGGAAAATGACATGAGCAGCCCTTCCGACTATTTTCTGCTTCCGGGAGGAAATGAAGTTTCTGCGTTGTGTCACGTCTGTCGAACACAGGTTCGTCGTGGAGAACGCGCTTTGTTCAGTCTGATGGATGAAGATCCTGACTGTGTAGAAGAATACGTAACTGCATATATCAACCGGTTATCTGATTTATTTTTCACATTGGCACGAGCCGAGATGGATAAGCACGGTGTAGCGGAGGAAAAATGGAATCTTTTCTTGTATAAGCGGAAGAGGAAGCGTTAGAGCTTTCAAATTCGTGAAAGAGTGATGTCTCTTAGAGGTATTCTAACAACTCCTTAACTTGGTGCCACCCTAGCTGTCTTTCCTGACAAGAGGCTTAATTTCGAACGCATCAAAGATTAGAGAAAGCCTTCTTGAACTACAGCAATGCGCGTTTCTTGCGCCTTGACCTACCCGAAAATCGATGTCCGCTGTACCCGCTATTTACGCATTGACCTAATACTGAGCGGTAAATTTGAGTAGCAGACCCATCCATGGGAAATTTTCACTTGAGAAAAAGTAATTTTAAAACTAAATTAAACGTGTACGTCTAGTAGAGTTATTCTCTCGTTTTCACTATGAAAAAGTTCATCATTTTCTCCCTTCTGCTCTTAGTACTGATGCTTACAGCGTTCTTCCTCTATTTGAAACCCAACCTTCAGGTGGTGAATGGCTATGCGGCCAAAAATTTATGTTCCTGCGTCTTCGTGGCTGGAATAGCCGAAGAAGTGGTAAAAGAGATTGATTTGGGCCTCTCCTTTATCAACATGGCCAGTACACGAGTGGACTATCAGGATAAATCAGCCACTTCTCATTTCTGGGGGTTAGTTCCTCGTAAAGCAGTCTATCGTGAAGGGTTAGGATGTGCATTAATTAATGAGCTGGACGAAAGTACCGTAAGAAACCAGTCTTTTGCCCCATCATTAAGTCCTAAAGACAGTCTCCAAAATTGGTTTGAGCTACCTGATTCAATTGAAGTCGTGTCGGAAGCACAGGCTGCACTCGTTCAGAAAATCATCAATTCTGCTTTTGAAAATGATCCGGACCATCGCATTAACACTCGAGCGGTAGTTGTATTATACAAAGGCCGTTTGATCGGCGAACAATATGCAGATGAGGTTACCAAAGATACTCCTCTTTTGGGCTGGAGTATGACCAAAAGTGTCACAAGTACGATGGCCGGGCTATTAATTCGTGACGGATATTTTGCCCTCAACGACCCAGCTCCTGTTGCACGTTGGAAGGATACTGAAAAAGAAGGCATTACGTACAAGAATCTACTTCAGATGAGTAGCGGACTAAAATTCGATGAAATTTACGAATCTTACTCAGATGCCAACCAAATGTTATGGATTAGTGATAGTGCCGGGATGGCTACCGTTGGTAATCCATTAGAAGCTTCTCCCGGCGAAAAGTGGTATTATTCATCTGGAACCACTAATCTGCTGATGCATTTGATAAGAGGGTACTTTCCCGATCAAGACACCTACCTGGATTACCTAAATAAAGAGCTTTTTAACAAAATTGGTGCCTATTCTTTTATCATTGAACCTGATGCCTCCGGTGGATTTGTGGGCTCTTCTTTTGGATGGGCCACCGCCCGGGATTGGGCACGCCTTGGTCAGCTGTACCTTAATAAAGGAGTTTGGGCTGAAGAGGAAGTTTTACCCGCAGAATGGGTAGAATTTGTGCAGCAGGAACCCGAAGATCCGGAGGCACAGGACACCTACGGAGGTCAATTCTGGCTGGGCAATAATCAACCTAATTCTCCCGATGATGCCTATTACATGAAGGGCTTTCACGGTCAACGGGTCATGATAGTCCCTTCAAAAGAACTGGTGGTGGTCCGTTTAGGTGTTACGTACAGGGGTGGGTTTGACTTTGACGGCTTTTTAAACCAGATTATTGACGCAGTCGCATCAAACTGATTGGTTAAGATAATTAAGACCTCAATTAATGCCGGCCTGGCTTGACTTTAAGTAAGTTTTTGCGGGCGACTTTTTTTGAGTTTAAGAAGCTATATGTTTACCCATTGATTCAATAGTTTTGAACGGATGGCGCAGATCAATTCACTTAGCCATATGGCCAAATGTATTACAATGTGCCCTCATCAACTGTTAGCCTTAATAACTACAACATATGAAAGCCATTACAACCTTAGGCATCTTGCTGCTTTCTTCCCTAACCTTGTTGAGTCAAAGCACCGATAGCGTAACTCTTTCGGTAAATTCTGTAGAATCCCGTGAACTTCTAGACCTACATCGATTTGAAGGATTTAACTATTTCAAAATGCAGCTTTCTGGCCAAAACATTAAAGATCAATTTTTCATGATGACCAGTACTGAATATTGGAACGGCAGGCTTCCAAAGGTTGATACCATTGCTAACACCAAGGACTTACAACTTAAAAACGGTTCTGATACTTTGGAAATACGGGTCATGTCAAAAAAAGTAAACTCCGACACCGTTAAGTTTCAATTCCACTGCCCTCGATTTTCAACAATGAAAAAATTCTCAACCACAGCAAGAAACACCTACAGTTTAAGAGATATAACATCTAATGGACAAGAGACATTTGCGGCTTCGTCACCTATCAATCTCCTAGTCTATAGCCTTCCTTATGAAGATCCCGAAAAACCTGGCTACTTTTTTTACTGCGAATTAAGTCGAGAAGGTATTGCACCTGAAAAATGGGGAGAAGAATTTGGGATTATGCATTATATTGTTTTCCAGTTCCAACTCATTGACTAAGTAGTTTTACTAAATAGTGTGCAGGGCCAGTTCACAGCTCTACAGATATTTATTCCGAACAGATTCAAATGCAACTGCTAATTAGATATTTGTACCTTTGGTAACAAGGCCCTGAAGTCTGAGGCTAATCTGTCGTTTTACAAGGGCCGCATAGAAATATAACGTCAAATAATTAACAACATGAAAACAATAGTTTTTACTTCGCTTTTTCTGATAGTTACTCAAATTTCTTTTTCTCAAGTAGAAGTAGCGCTTGAAGGCGATATGAACGATTCAACTTTTTTGGCCAAGGTTGAAAAATTGAAAGCCCAAGGATTTACCGTTAAAATCAACGAACCTGATCCGATCGAAGCAAAATACACTGATCAAAAATTGCCTGCCTTTGAACTTATTGACTTGAATGGACAAAAAATCAATACTGAAGAACTCCGCGGTAAAAGTATCCATATTAACATTTGGAGTACGACTTGTAAACCTTGTATCGAGGAATTTCCAGAGCTCAATGAACTTAAGAAGAATTACGAAAATCAAGATTATGTATTCATCGGCATGGCCCCCGAATCCGACAAAAAAATCAACAAACTTTTAGCTAAAAAGCCTTTGCACTACAGAATTATCCCGGATGCCCAGAAGTATTTAGATGAGCTAGGTATCGAAGCTTTTCCGGTCAATTTCTTTGTGGATAAAAACGGAGTTATAAAGAAAGTAATCCATGGAGCTAATTATAAAGTGGAGACCATCGACGGCAAAAGAAAGATGATCCCAAATAATTATGAAGGCTATGAGAAAGCACTCATTGACCTAAAATCTATTTAAACGCCGCCAGAAAAGTATGAGAAATGGAAATAAAGTAGAAAGAACAATTTTATTAGAACCGGGAAACAAAAAACTCTGGATGATCATAGCTGTGGTGTTTTTCGTTAATGGCATTACACATATGATCAGCGACAACTTAGAATGGTATCGATTACTCTTAGGCATTGCAATGATTATCTTTAGTGTTTTTTATTCTTTTTATGCCGTATTTGCCTTTTCAGAGGATTCAAAATACTCACCAAAGGTACGGGTGAACAACAAACTCATAGAACTTAAAAGTAGTTTTTGGAAGCGAACTCGTTGTGTCAATTGGTCTGACGTCAAACTTATCCATTTTGCCAGCTACAAAGTGGAATTCGAACTTTATCACGGCACGTTAGCCTTTCCCTACAATACCAAAAGTCAGAAATCAAAGCGACTGAAAAGTCTGCTACGTGAATTCGCTGAACCTCGGGATATCCATGTATTCGGTGGTTAGCCTACTCTAGTACTGGATAATCTGACTTGGTTTTTTAACAGATATATCTTCTAAATCCCTACTATCTACAGCCAAGAAACCCTACCAATTTGGCTTGCCGGAGTTGGTAGGGTGTAGCCTGTGCTGGTGACCATTTTGGATATATTGATTTGAAGGAGTTTGAATCTATTAGCTAATAGGTTATTTTCAACACAATTAGTTGAACTCTTAGATCTCCGCGTCATTTCGGTAATTCATGGGAATAAACAAATTCAAAATTACCATACTGTATACCATTGGCCTTATGAGTTGCCAAAATCAAAATGAGCTGGCTAATATGCAGTTTTTAACCGAAGATGTTCCAAAAGATGTCCCCCTTGGATTTAAGGACGACGTTGTGCCAAATAATCAGCTTATTCACAGAGGCATATTCAGCCCGGACCTAGGGGAGTATTATTACACCCTTTCTGATAAGAACTTTGAAAATTTTGAGGTGTATGTACTCAATAAGCAAAATGGAAATTGGTCAGCACCTGAAAAGGCTTTTTTCAATAGCTCGTATAATGAACACGGTATGAGCTTTTCCCCGGATGGGAATTCAATCTTTTTTAGCTCGACCCGACCGGTGAACATGGATGATATTCCTCAGACATGGCATATTTGGAAATCCGATAAGGGCGGTGGAGAATGGACCGAGCCGGTTTTTGTTGATATCCCGAATTTGAGACATAAATTACTTTCTCATCCGGTAATTACAAATTCCGGAACTCTGTATTTTCATTCCAGCAACTTAGATTATAGCACTATGGACATTTATCAAGCTAAGCGAGTAAATAATACATTCCAAGATGCCGAAAAGGTTTCAATTTCCGCGACCTCAAACTCCGGGAGATGTACCCCTTACGTGTCCCCAGGTGAAGAATTCCTGGTTTTTGCTTCTATTGGAAATCAACTTGACTTGTATGTAAGTTTCAATGACGGAAAAGGGAACTGGACCGGAACAAAAAAGTTAGGTGACCCGATCAATAGTTTAGGCCAAGGAAATCCATACGTAACCCCGGATCAAAAATTTCTATTTTTCACCACGGGTGGATATCAAGAAAAAGAATGGAAGGTACAATGGGTTAATATTGAGTCTGAACTAAAAAATTAAGGGAGACCATATTTATAACATTATACGAATGGAAAAAAAAATGTCGAAGACCGCCTTACTGTAGGTCCTCCTTGCACACTTCAGAGTACTTACCTATTTTGCCTTGTGGCAATGAGGTACTTTGCCCTAAATACCCCTGAATCATAATGACATTCTACGAAAAGAAGCTGAGCAGGATCAAAAAGGTCTTGTACAAGAACCAAGAACAAATAAATGCGGTAATTGCAGTTCGAAATTATATCGATTCCAATTATGATACGGATCTAAATCTGGACCTGCTGTCTAAAAGTCAGTTTATTTCTAAATATCATCTATTACGACTTTTTAAGAAGTACTACGGACTCACGCCCAGGCAGTACCTCATAGATAAACGCATAGAACAATCTAAAAAATACCTTAAAAATGGGATGTCCGTAACAGAAGCTTGCTATGCAGTGGGCTTCGAAAGTGTAAGCTCATTTAGCACACTATTCAAAACTAAGACTGGCCGGTCACCCGTCAAATTTCGAAAAGAGCAACTTTCAATAAGTAGGTTAAATTCTTAATCTAGAGTTTTGAGGTGAATTAATAATGAATAAAAGTGAAAGTTACAGTAATCAGCATTCCCGTTCGGGATCAGGAAAAAGCATTAAAATTCTACACAGAAATACTTGGCTTTGTAAAAAAGAAAGATACGCCATTAGAAGGCGGTAACCGATGGCTGACCTTGGTATCAGCAGAATGGCAGGATGGGCCAGAGTTACTGCTGGAACCAGCGCCTAATCATTTTGAACCTAGCAAAGTATTTCAGGATGCATTAATGGAAGCAGGAATTCCCTGGACCCAGTTTGATGTTGACAATGTGCAAAAAGAATACGACAGGTTGATCGAACTCGGCGTGGA
>JBCCIX010000239.1:0-6795 GCA_039028075.1 Bacteroidota bacterium
ACCGGCGGAATAATTACTACCTCATCGTTCTCTTTTAACTCAAAATCATCCTGCTGATACTCTTCATTAACAGCGAAGGCTATTGAAGCTAAGTCAGCAAACGTATTGTACTCTATTAACAATTGTTCCTTCAATGCTCCTATCGTTTTGCCACCCGATAAAATAACAGGCGTTTTTGATGTGCCTAAAATATCTCGTGCTATGCCAAAGGCAACGAGCTGAACCTTCACTTTTGTCTGCATTTTAGCAAGTTCAGGTATGGTACCTTCACTGAACTATCCCGAGTACACTTAACTTTCGAAAACATGGTTAAATAGAAGCCTATTCTCAGCGAAATTGAAACAACTTCTGCACTTTACCCAATCTTAGTGATGATGGAAGGATGAAATAGTGCTACTTTGTTACCGTATGCTTATTGACAATCACGGTCGCATCGTAAATTACCTAAGACTTGCAGTTACCGATCGCTGCAATCTAAGATGTTTCTACTGTATGCCGGAGCGTGGCATTAAGTACATCAATCGAAAGGATTTATTAACCTTTGAGGAGATGGAACGCCTAGTGACGGTTTTTTCTGAGTTAGGTATCTCCAAAGTACGGATAACCGGGGGAGAGCCGTTTGTACGAAAAGGGATTACAGACTTTTTAAAAAGTGTATCTCAGATTCCTAAAATCACTGAAATCAACATCACTACTAACGGCACTCTAACTTCGGATAAGATAGATCACCTGGAACAACTAGGCATCAGCTCGGTTAACCTTAGCCTGGACTCTCTGGATAAAGATCGCTTTTTCGCAATTACCAGGCGTAATGAATTTAACAAAGTTAGAAGATCATTTGAGCGGTTATTGGAAAGTAGTATTAAGGTTAAAATAAACATGGTGGTCATGGAGGGGCGAAATATTGCTGACCTTTGGCCGATGGTAGAACTTACGCGTGATGCAGAGGTAAGTGTACGATTCATCGAAGAAATGCCGTTCAACGGCACCATGGGCTTGGGAAATAATACCTTTTGGCCTGCTTCTAAAATATTGAATTACATTTCTCAAAAGTACGAACTTGAAAAGCTGATTGATCCTCCGAGTTCAACCGCACAAAATTATCAGCCTGCCGGTCATAAGGGGAATATTGGCGTGATAGCCGCTTACACACGCACCTTCTGTGGAAGCTGTAATCGAATCAGGCTGACACCGCAGGGTAAATTAAGAACCTGCCTCTACAGCAATTCGGGACTAAACTTCAGAGACCTTATGAGGTCAGGTGCTTCTGATCAAGAAATTGGTGATCAGCTCATTCGTTCCGTAGGTAAAAAAGCGAAGGACGGCTTTGAGACCGAGAAATTGCGTCACTATCGCGTCTCAGAGTCCATGGCCACTATAGGAGGTTAGTGAATTGAAAAATCTGATTGCAACTGAGGAAGCGCTACTGATCCTTAGCCAAAATACGCTGGATTTTGGCACAGAAGAAATTCCATTAGAAGACGCAATGGGCAGGTTGGTGACGGAAAATATATCCGCAGATCGGGATTTTCCACCTTATGATCGTGTGGCTATGGACGGTATTGCAATTAGATATTCCTCCTTTGGTAAGGGAACTAGAGCATTCCAGATTAAAGGAAGTGCCCCCGCAGGTGCTCCGCAAATGGAGTTAACGGATGCTTCAGGTTGTATTGAAGTGATGACGGGTTCAATCCTGCCTCAAGGGGTTGATACTGTAGTCCGCTATGAGGATATCTACATTTTCAATGGAAATGCCCGAATAGAGCTAGATACCATCAAATTTCAACAAAACGTACATTTTCGAGGTGAAGATCGAAAACAAGGTGACCTGATAATTCCGGAAAGGACCCGGTTGAGTACGGCTGAAATTGGCGTTTGTGCAACGGTAGGTAAAAAATACCTTAAAGTGGCCGCCCTGCCAAAAGCAGTAATCGTATCCACGGGCGATGAACTGGTAGAAATCGATCAGCTTCCATTGCCTCATCAACTACGGCAAAGCAATGTATACCAGATCAAAATGGCCTTGAAAGATCGTGGTCTTACAGTGGAAACGAATCACGTAAATGATCATTTGGAGGCCATCACGGAAAAATTAGCATCGTGGGTCAATCACTATGATGTAATCATTCTCAGCGGTGGAGTTTCTAAAGGTAAGTTTGATTACTTACCCAAAGCCCTAGAGATGATTGGAGTGTCAAAAAAATTTCACGGTGTCAGACAGCGCCCCGGTAAGCCCTTTTGGTTCGGGATGTATCAAAATAAATGCGCTCTTTTCGCCTTTCCAGGTAACCCGGTATCTTCTTTTGTTTGTGCACAGAGATACCTTAATTACTGGTTGAACCTATGTCTAGGTCTAAAAAGTAACAATCAACCAAGTGCTTTACTAAAAGAAGACGTGGTGTTTAAACCGGACCTCACTTATTTTCTGGAAGTGAAAATTGAATTCAATGAGCAGGCTCAACTCATGGCTACACCTGCAAAAGGAAATGGCTCCGGGGATCTGGCAAATTTGGTAGACACCGATGCATTCATTGAACTACCTCGTGGGAAAGAGCTATTCAGAAAAGGTGAGATCTATCCCATTTTCTATTATCGATGAAGAAACCCATTACTCCTAAGAGAATAGACGACAAGAATCAGATTACACTGATAAAACGGGCACTTCCACAATACACTTAACCTCTTAAAATGTTCGGACCACTAAACTCAATCATAAAAAAGCCCTGGCCATTATGCCAGGGCTTAGGTGTTACCAACTTCACTGTTATTACATAGCCATTAACTCACCCACACACCTTTATATTCTCATAAGCCAACAAACTTTTTAATCCATGTTTTGCAAACGCTGTAACCAACGGTATGCCAAACTAGCTTAGACCGAGAAAAGTGTGATTTTAGCCGAAAATGGACTGTGAAGCTTGAAGAGAGGTACTAAAAGCTTGCTTATTAATTCCCAAATCGAGATTTATGCTGTCAAAATAGGAGATCATGTCTTCGGTAGCTATATTACCAACTAGCTCGTCCTTCGCCATGGGACAACCTCCAAAACCCCGGATGGCACCGTCAAATCGCCTACAGCCGGACTCATAAGCCGCCGATATCTTTTCGATTACCGTGGCTGGGTGAGAGTGAAAGTGTGCTCCGAATTCAACGTCGGGAAAGGTAGCAATAAGATCACCAAATAGCTGCTTTATGATTTTAGGTTCTGCTACGCCAGTAGTATCCGCCAAAGAAATCATACGGACACCCATTGAATAAAGGATATCGGTAAATTTCCGGACAATTTCAGGAGCAAACGGATCCCCATAAGGATTGCCGAAACCCATAGAGATATAACAGACCAGTTGCCTTTCGCGCTCAGCGCACATTTGCTGCATCTCGTGAAGAGTATTCAGCGCCTCGATAATAGACTTGTTCGTATTGCGGTGCTGAAATGTCTCGGAAATCGAAAAAGGAAAACCGAGGAAATCTATTTCGGCAAACTGCAAAGCTTCTTTGGCACCACGTATATTCGCCACAATAGCCAACAGTTTTGATTTCGTGCCGTCCAGCTTCAGACCAGCCAGCACTTCAGCCGTATCGCGCATCTGGGGGATAGCTTTGGGGGAAACAAAGCTCCCAAAGTCCAGCGTATCGAAACCGACGTGGAGCAACGAATTAAGATAATCGACTTTGGTCTTGGTGGGAACAAATTCCTTCAACCCTTGCATAGCATCTCGCGGACATTCGATTATTTTCATGCAATCAAAAGTAATAATCGACCTATAAAAGACAAAAAGCTTACTTTAGTCGATAATATGGGTTACTCAACGTTGCCCATAGGTTATTAACCATACGTTTGAGTTTGTTCAAAGTTTAATTAAAAGTTATATATGGCGCTAGAGGTCTATGAAGGAGAATTCGATTTAAAACAGGCCGCTCATCTCTTACGAAGAGCAACATTTACCAACTCAAAGGACGATATTGACGCCTTGGCCGCCCTCACCGTTGACCAAGCGGTAGAGCTACTTTTTAATAATGATCAACCGGTAATCGACCCCGTGCCGCCCATTGATCCCGAAATTGGTGACACCTGGATAGGTATTATTGACGATGGTGACGAAAACGCACGCCAAGGTTATTTTAAGAATTGGCTTTTAGGTCAAATGCTGAATCCGGTCTTTGTTCCTGACGATCAAAAATTGAGCTACTCCACAAGAGAAAAAATTACTTTTTTTCTACACACGTATTTCACGGGTAAGGTATCGAAAATAAATAACAGCAGGGCACTGTATTACCAGAGCCAGTTGCTTCGCCTGTTTGCTTTCGATGAAAGCGTTTCGAATGACCTCAGCCGGGAATTTCCTTTGGATGCTGACTTTAAAATGCTTACAAAAAAAGTATGCATCGATAATGGGATGCTCATCTTTTTGGACGGTCGCGATAATGTAAAGGGAAACGTCAATGAGAATTTCGGACGTGAATTATTAGAACTATATTCCATAGGTCGTGGTTTGGAGGGCACCAATCCGCCGCTTAACGAACTCGACGGTTTTACGGATTATTTCACGTTCACAGAAAAAGATGTTCGCGCAGCCGCAGAGGTACTTTCCGGATGGACGATCGACCATGATTTCGCGGTTATAGACGAAGATACCGGCTTACCCAGAGGCGTAGTTCGCGGCAATCCGAATGATGCGAATCAACACGCTGAAGGGGATAAAATCTTTTCCAGGCGGTTAGGT
Organism: Bacteroidota bacterium; assembly: GCA_039028075.1. Taxonomy (GTDB): domain Bacteria; phylum Bacteroidota; class Bacteroidia; order Cytophagales; family Cyclobacteriaceae; genus Fulvivirga. The sequence goes on from JBCCIX010000239.1 coordinate 4,725, forward strand.
GAAAATAATGAAGTCGCTACCATTTCTCCTGATCCACTGCTTCTGGAAAATGGCAGGCCCACCGAAGCTAGCGCCCTGGATGAAATCGACCAATTGATAGAATTACTATTTACTAAAGAAGAAACCTCACGGCATCTTTGCCGCAAATTATATCGGTATTTTGTCTATTATGAAATAGATGAAGCCATTGAAAATTCGATCATTCAGGAAATGACGGATTTATTCATCGACGAAAATTACAAATTGCAGCCTCTCTTAAAAGCACTATTTAAAAGCCAGCATTTTTACGATGCCGCTACGATAGATGATGTGAGGGACGATAAATTTGGAGGAATCATTAAATCACCCGTGGATCTGGTGGTAGGTACAGTGAATTTTTTAAACATTGAAATCCCTGACTATCAGACCCAAACCGAAGAATTTTATGATTTTACCAATGGCTTACTTGATTCTGCCAATTCTATGGGGATGGATTTTTACGAACCTTTTGAAGTAGCCGGATATAGCGCCTACCATCAATTTCCCCGGTATAATCGTAACTGGATATCCACTCACTGGCTCACTCAGCGCTATCGCTTTATTCGTGAGCTACTCAATTCACCTGCTATGGATAATCCGGATCGGCCTTTGATCAACCCACGAATTTTTGTAGTCGATAATTTCAACAATGTAGGTGCAGATGCTCGACAACTCATCATTGAGTTGGCTCCTTATCTTTTACCGATGGCCGAAAATTTAACCTACGACGAGGTCGGCGACCCAGGCAACGTAAGAGGCTTAACACCTGCCCGCATGCGTTACTTCTTGCAAGCCTTCCTTGGCTTTACCACCTACGAAACCGAATCAGATATGGCCGTTGCGGGTTGGATCGACCTGTATACTCAAGAGCCCAATTATCTCGAAGCCAGTACTCGTTTGCAAAGTCTTTTCAATGCCATGATGCAATCACCTGAATATCAACTTTTCTAAACACGATTATGAGAAGAAGAAGCTTTTTAAAGAAAATACCCGCGGTCGTAGGTTCATCGTTCGCCTTGAATAATATACCGATGCGAGTTATGGCTGAAAAGAGTCATTTTCTGAGGCTTGCAGAGCAAAGTGATAACGACAGGGTGCTGATTATTTTGCAGCTGCACGGGGGAAATGATGGCATTAATATGGTGATTCCTTCGGCCAATTATGATGAATACTATTTTCGACGACCCAATATTGCGATACCAAAACTGAATTCATCGCGCCGGTTAATTGAATTGGATAATACCCTTCCGGCGGCAGATCAGGTAGGCTTGCATCCGGATATGATCGGGGCGAAAGATCTCTATGATAGAGGTAGAATGGCTATCGTGCAAGGGGTCAGTTATCCGAATAATAATGGGTCCCACTTCCGCGGACGTGACATATGGCATATGGGAGGCGGACGAGACGATTACTTTTCGTCGGGCTGGGTCGGTCGGTACCTACAAAAAGAATACGAAGACCTCGGTATTTACCCGGATGATTTTCCGAATCCGGAAATGCCAGATCCGTTAGCGATTGAAATGGGGAGTGATGTCTCACTGGTATTTCATCAAGAAGGTAACATTCCAACGTCCATTTCCCTCCCGGGAAATCCCGAAAGTCTGGCCAACCTTGTAGATACCCTAGAAGGGTTTGAAGACCGGGACATTGACCCGCGCGGGTTTCCACCGGGATCTGTAGAAGATTCACCTTACGGTAGTGAATTACAGTGGATTTTGAGCCTGGAGGATAAAACGGAACAGTACGCTGAGCGTTTATTACAAATATTTCAGGCTGCCGGTGAAACGCAAACTACCTATCCCGAAACGTATCCCTTTGCTGCCCCACGTGGATTGATCAGAAACCCGCTCTCCGGTCAACTTCAAATAGTTTCCAGACTACTTGACGGTGGAGGTGCAGGCCAAGGCGTAAAGACCAAAGTATTTTTACTGCGTATGGGTGGTTTTGACACGCATGCGGATCAGGTCGAAAGTTACGACCCTACGCTTGGCGCTCATGCCGCGAAAATGTATCATATTTCATCGGCCATGCAAGCTTTCCAAAATGATCTGAA
>JBCCIX010000240.1:0-6793 GCA_039028075.1 Bacteroidota bacterium
CTCAAAAATTGGTCAGTCTTGGTGGTAAGAATCGTGTAATCACCGGACGCTTCAAGATGAAGAATATCGTTAACATCTATATTTAACAACTTCTCCGATTTCTGAACAAATAGGTGGGTTGAGTACTTTTTACCATCACCCTCCACTTCCTTTAAACTCTCTATTAACTCGTCAAAATTGGTATCATTTGATTTTACTCTGCCCGACGCACGTTCGACAGCTCTCTTAAAACGATCTTCATCCAGTGGTTTTAGCAGGTAATCGAGCGCGTTGTTATCAAAGGCTTTGATGGCATATTGATCATAAGCTGTAGTAAAAATAACATAGGGTTTATGCTCCAGGGCCTCTAGCACTTCAAAACCATCCATCCCAGGCATCTGCACATCTAAAAATATCAAATCCGGTTTGAGTTCCTCGATTTTATCTACTGCTTCTGTGCCTTTGGAGCACTCAGCTAAAACTTCTATTTCAGGATAAGGTTCCAAAAACTCAAGTAATAATTCCCTGGCCAACTTTTCATCATCTACAATGATGCAGTTAAATTTCATGTTTGCTATGTTAGTTTTCAGTGTAAACGCTATCAGGAAGCTTCTAATTTTACTTCTAAAGAATCTTTTGTCTCCGCAGTAGTTTTGACAGTATCTTTTAAAGGAATAGTGAAACTTACTGTATATCCATTCAATTTTGCCTGTATATGTAACCGTGCAGAAGGACCATAAATACTCCTTAACCGCTTATCCGAGTTTTTAAGCCCAACTCCTGTTCCTTTAATTTTTCCGTCAAGCACTTTTTTAGCATTCAAGCCAAGTCCATCATCCGTAACTTCAAAATAAACACCTGACTGTGTCTTTTTGATGATAAGGTTTATGGTGCCTCCATCGTCTTTCGGTCCTATCCCATACTTAATGGAGTTTTCAATGAGCGGCTGCAGGATCATCGGTGGAATTTCAAATCGCATACATTTTGGGTCAGCATCTACTTCGTAGTTTAATCGATCTCCAAATCGTACTTGCTGTATTTTAATGTAGTTCTCAATAAAATTAAGCTCACTCAACAGTTTGACCTTAATGCCTTCATGAGAATCAAGTGCATACCTAAATACATCCGATAGCTGTGAGATTACTTTACGGGCTCCCTCTTTATTACTACCTACCAGCATACTGATTGAGTTCAGTGTATTAAACAAAAAGTGCGGATTGATTTGAGACTTAAGAAGTGAGATCTGCATCTCTTTATTCTTAATTTCTAGATAGTTGCGCTCTTTTTCCTCGTTTTGAACATACTGAAAGTACCGGATAATGTAATAGACCGCCACCGTAATAATATACTGATCATAAAAGCGCATGGCATCCCAACTCAATAAATCCAGCATAAATTCCTTCCAGTCATCAAAGAAGACCAGGCCATCTAGGTAATAGTAGAAGTAATAACGTAAATAGCTCAATGACAGGAAATAGATCAAAAGACCTACGATATGTCCGGTAATTTGATAAACAATGTTTAGGCGAAAAAGCCAATTGGCATATAAAAAAGTAAGTAAGATTAAAATACACACTGCCTCTAGCATATAAAACCCGTTCCAAAGCACAAATGCAAAGGGCTGTTCCACGGTATACTCTACCACGGCACTCAATACATAGTTCAAGGTGTACCATCCGCAAATCATAAAATAAGCGGTTTTCCAAACTTTTGGAATACTTTCAAGGACCCTCATATCTTACGAAAATAAAGAATTCAAGGGGATTTCACTTGCACTATCTGATCTCCAATATTGAACTGTTTTTAAGACTTTACAACTCTAAAAAAGTGTGAATACAGAAAAAAACTTGCATTGTTAAGGTTATATGCAAGCCGCGTATTGATAAAAAAGAAATAGGTTCACATATTTGACTATTGACAGTGAGCGCTGTAAACGTCTAAAAATCAACTATATGCGGATTGTCATATTGGCAATATTATCTTGTACTATTTGTTCTTCTGTAGCGCAAACTCATCTAACTATTTCCGGAAGGCTGCAAGATGCAGAGACCAAAGAACCCCTTGTTTTTGCTTCGATTAGCATCGTAGGTGAACCTATCGGCACTATATCAAATGCTCTCGGAGCATTTGATTTTCACGTACCCGTGAGCATGGAGAATGGAAGGCTGGTGGTGAGCATGTTAGGCTATCAAAACTACGAGGCTGCCATTAGCTCATTTATTGGAAGAGACACTGTACTACTGAATTTGACAAAAGCCTCTCAGCTTTTGGACGAAGTGATAGTACAAGATTCTCTATCCGGAAGTGACATTGTCCGAATTGCCCTTAGCCGAATCGATCAAAACTATCCATCAGAACCGTACCTAATGGACGGTTTTTACCGAGATCTCAAAAAGCTAGGAGGCACATATTTTTCGCTGCTTGAGGCTGCTGTCAGGATCTACGATGAAGATTACAATGAACCTAGGAACAAAGAACGACTGCGTGAGAAAGTAGCGCTCATGGAAGTAAGAAAAAGCCTTAGTTACGAAACTCACAAATTTAGCAGGTATTTTGAGCAACATAATTTATTGGAAGACCTTTTACTTCATAACCACATTAAATATCGGACTTTCCCGGAAGAAGATATTTTTTTTGAAGGCTTTAAGCGGCAGAAGAGTAGCTTTTACAGCGGGCATCGGGTATTTGTGGTATTACTTAATTCCGACCTCTACACCTTAAAAATGTTTGTGGATCAAAACTCTTACGCTATTATAAAAATGGATTACGAAAGGCGGTACCAGGATGAGACTGTGCGGAAAAAAGTAAAGTCGGTTAGCAAATATGTTTCTGACACCAAAACCCTCGTGTTTAAGCAATATCAAGGAAAATACTACTTAAACTATTTGAAAGTAAACTCTAAGTTTAACTGGTACAAGTCTAAAACCGACAGCTTGAATTTCAAGACAGAATTATATCAAGAACTTCTCATCAACAAGGTCTACCCAAATACCGCAGATCGTATTAGCAGTACACGCAAAATGAAGCGATATGGATTGCAATATCAAGATGAAGATTATAATGCTGAATTTTGGAAAGACTACAACGTAATAAAAGATACACCTCTGGACGAAGAAATTGTGGCCGATTTAGAAGCTTTAGGAAAGCTTGAAGAACAGTTTGACAATTAGACTTATCGGCCTGAGCAGCATTTCATCAGCTCCCACATCGTAATACAGATTTCATGTTTTGGATGCTCACAAATACGTCTATTTTCAAAACATAAGCCAACTATAGACACGAAGATATCCCCGAGACCCAGGTTGTTTTGGGGATATTTTTTTAGAGCCCAATTTGAGAAGCCTCCCTAAACAGGATTTCTTTGTCAATTGGAACCACGCCTACGTGCTCACATACCAGTCCACCTCCAAGATTAGATAGGGAAGCAATTTGCCTGGCGTTAAGCTTCAGTCCAAGACACAGCCCTGCAATACTAATGACCGTATCACCCGCTCCGGAGACATCAGAAACTTCGCGAACGTGAGCAGGGATCATATGCTTTTTTCCGGCATAATCAATGAATACGCCATGCTCAGACAAAGTGATTAAAGCCCCGTCTACATTGAGCGTGTCCTTCAACCTCTCGACTGCAGTTTCGATGTCATCTTTGCGTGTGGGGTCAATGTCGCTTTTCAGGCCCTCTTTAAGTTCTTTTAAGTTAGGCTTGAACAAGGTAGCCCCTTTATATTTTAAAAAGTTTCTTTTCTTAGGGTCTACAACACTGGGAATACCCATTTCATTCGCCTTGCTAATTGTTTCACAAATCACTCTATCTGTAATAACACCCTTGTCATAGTCCTCAAAAATTACCACATTACAACGGGGCAGTAAGGTTGCTATCCTAGCCAGTAGTTCGTGCTCTTCTTCACTACTTAGTACCTCATCTGTTTCTTCGTCAATTCGCACTACATGTTGATGACCACTAATAATCCTGGTCTTTACCGTAGTTGATCGATTTGAGCTCTCTATAACCCCATCATCCCATAGCGCATGATCTTTAAGTCTCTCTTTAAAACGCTCACCGGCATCATCCTTACCTATTGCGGCGCATAAAATAGCAGTAGCTCCAAGCGCCTGTACATTTAGTGCCACATTGGCAGCTCCTCCTAGCCGGTAATCCTTTTTTGTAACTCGTACCACAGGTACCGGAGCTTCTGGTGATACTCTTTCGACGGCACCCCAGATATAGGCATCGACCATCACATCTCCGATGATCAGTACCCTCAGATCTTGGAATTTCTGAAAGACCTCTTCTACGAGCAACTTAGGAGAATTTCGTAAGTACTTTGGCAATCCTTGCGATCGCCTCCTTAAGGTTTTCCTCAGATGCCGCATATGAAAGCCTAACACAGTCTGGATTGCCAAAAGCGGCACCTGAAACTAATGAGACGTGAGCGTGCTCCAGCAGATATAGACAAAAATCATTGGCATCAGCTATGGTATACTCTCCATTCGACCTACCAAAGTAGTAACTCACATTAGGGAAAAAATAAAAAGCGCCTTGGGGTACATTGGCATTTATACCAGGAACACTTTGTAATAGTTGATACACCATGTCTCGCCGTTCGAGATACTGCTTTACCATCTTTTGGGTAGGTGCTAAATCAGAAGTTATAGCCGTAAGAGCAGCCCGTTGAGCAATGGAACAGTTGGCTGAGGTAATCTGCCCTTGAATTTTAGCACTTGCTTTGGCAATCCACTCAGGAGCACAAATATAACCTACCCGCCATCCCGTCATGGCAAACCCTTTGGCAAAACCATTCACCGTTATGGTCCTTTCCAGCATTCCAGGTAAAGAGGCCATACTGACACTTGAATGTGTATAGTTGATATGCTCATAAATCTCATCCGCTATAACATAAATATCATTATGTGCTTTTATCACGTCTGCAAGTTCTTCAAGTTCCTCCTTAAGGAAAACTGATCCTGTTGGATTGCAAGGAGAAGAGTAGATGATGGCTTTGGTTTTCGAGGTTATGGCTTGTCTTAACTGCGATGCGGTGGCTTTGAAATCATTTTCAATACTACCCTCTACAAAAACAGGGATTCCTTCGGCTAATTCGATAAGGGCCGTATAGCTTACCCAATACGGAGAGAATACAATTACTTCGTCACCAGGGTTCACTAGTGCATACATGACATTAGCAATGGATTGCTTTGCTCCATTGGATACCACTATGTTAGCGGCGGAACAGGAAATACTATTTTCAGAACGTAGCTTATTTACAATGGCCTCCCGTAAGTCCAAATATCCAGCTACAGGAGGGTACGCAAAATATTTACCTTCATCAATGGCATCCTTAGCTCCCTGTTGAATATGCCTTGGCGTTTTAAAGTCAGGTTCTCCGAGGCTCAAACTAATTACATCGATACCTCTTGCTTTAAATTCGCGGGCTTTAGCCGCCATGGCTAGGGTGGCAGACTCGGCCATATTTGACACCCTGTCAGAGACCGGCGTGGAGATCGTTTCACTCATTTATTCATCAATTTAAAAAACAAAATTAGGTATTTGGAAATTTGGATACCACTGCAATTCGGAAAATTGAACTAATTATGATTGTACTCTGTACGGCCCATAATACTTCGGCCCAACGTAATTTCATCGGCATATTCCAATTCCCCGCCGATAGGCACCCCCCTGGCGATGGTACTGAGCTTTAGGTTGAATTCCTTAAGCTTCTTGGTTAGATAGAAGGCCGTAGTATCACCTTCCATGGTAGCACTTAAAGCAAAAATAATTTCAGCAACTTCATTTTCTTCAGCACTAAGACGTTGGACTAGTAAATCGATATTAAGTTCATCAGGTCCGACACCATCCAAAGGCGAGATCACACCCCCCAAAACATGGTACAATCCTGTATATTGAGCGGTATTCTCTATCGCCATAACATCCCTAGTATCTTCTACCACACATAAAACCGTTTTATCCCTGCGTGGCGATCTACATATCTGACAGATGTCGTCATCGGAAATATTCCGGCAAAGTCGGCAGTATTTAATATGGTCTCTCAGCTCATTTAGCGCATCAGTAAGCGCATGCGTGGTGCTATCTTTTTCTTTCAAAAGATGTAAAACCAGCCTTAAAGCAGTTTTTTTTCCTATTCCAGGTAAACGTGCAATTTCATTCACCGCATTCTCAACCAGTTTAGAGGGGTAGTCCATATATTCAAAGATATAAAAGGTGGCACTATCATTCGGTAAAACTTACCTACTCGTATCCGACTAAATTTTTGAAATAGAAAAAAGAGCTCTCATCGCCCATTAAAGAACTTAGTAGATTTTTTACTCATGATTCTAAATCAAAAAGATCTTTTCTAAAAAGCGATTAAAACGGGTGCATTTCACCCGATAGTATCGGGTTGTCGCATCTTCAATTAGTTTGGTGTTTTAACTCAGTGCGTAACGAAATTCATATCGAAAATTTGAAATTTACACGACATGTGTTGTTTAAGTCATCTCGTATCCCGATGGCTATATGGCTATCGGGAGCAGAGATCTTTACCCTAAAGCAAGGGAAGGTAACTTTTCTTTGTGGCCAAGATATCTCCACTGCGTTACGACCCGTCAGACCAGGTTCATCCGGGCGGGTATGACTTAAGGATCTAAATGTAATCACGACAATTTTATATCACCCGAGTAAAACGTACCGATATTTAAATAGGTCAATACTAGGTAATAACGTCTGAGAAGCGCCTTAGTCGAATTTTTGTTGCTATTAGCAGCCATCTTTAAAACCTTTAGGGCAATGATTTCCGATCTACATAGTAAGAGTACA
>JBCCIX010000241.1:0-6792 GCA_039028075.1 Bacteroidota bacterium
ATATCCGCCTTTCCAATACCGTATGCACTAAGTAATCCAGCCTCATAAGGGGTTGCGACCTGTTTTATTCCCAAAATCTCTGCAATACCTATAGCATGCTGTCCCCCAGCGCCCCCGAAGCTGATTAAGCAATATTCCTTCGGATCATGCCCTTTGGACAAAGATATTTTTCGAATAGCCTCAGCCATTTTTTCATTGGCTAAAGAGGTAAAGGCATTTATTAATGCTAATCGCCCAATCGCTTTATCCGAATAGGTATGTATCCGTTCTACCAACAGGTCAAGCGCTTGATTTGCTGCATCTAAGTTTATAGGAATGCCAAATGCGTTGGGAACCAACCTACCCGCTAAAAGATTAATATCGGTAAGTGTCAACGGGCCGCCGGCTCCATAACAAGCCGGTCCTGGTTCTGCTCCCGCGCTTTCAGGGCCAACCTGTAGCATACCGTTTTTAAAATCACAGATGGAGCCACCGCCTGCCGCAATGGTTTCGATATGAAGACAGGGACTTTGAATGTTCGCCTGACCCACTTTAGTTTCAAACTGGTAATCAAACCGCTTATTATATATCGCGACATCTGTACTGGTTCCTCCCATATCGAAACTAATAATTTTGTCAAAGCCAGACTTTTTACCTGCACTCACAGCTCCAACGATACCACCCGCAGGGCCGCTTAGTAAGCTATCTTTTGGGCTGAAGTTTTCATTGCCTACTATCGATCCGCTACTGGTCATTATCCAAAGCTTACTAGAGTTAATTTTTGAGGATATCCCCTTAATATATTGAGAAATGGTAGGTTCCAAGTAGGCGTTAGCTACGGTGGTGTCCGCGCGCTGTAGTAGTTTTATATTCTTCGATAGTTCCGATGAACAGCTAATCGATGAAAATCCGTTTTTGCTTAAAATGTCTCGTAACAGCTTCTCATGAATGTCATTTCGGTAGCTGTTCAGCAAACATATGGCAATGGCCGTATCGCGTGGCAAGTCCAGAAGTGCCTTAGGTAAATCATGTACATTTATGGGTTGTAGAACTTCTCCTTTCGTATTTAACCGTTCATTTATTTCAATAGCATAGGAAAAAAGGGGGTCAGGTGTTTCAATGTTTAGACGGAACAGATTTGGTCTTTGTTGGTCTCTGATCACTAATAAATCCCTAAAACCTTTCGTAGTTATAAAAGCGACAGGTGCTCCCTTTTTTTCAAGTAGAGCGTTTGTGCCTTTGGTTGAGCCCAGCCTCATTTGTACGCGAGGCAGTGGTTTTGTCAAAGGCGTAGAGGTAAGTAACCTTACCGCCAGAATCGGCACTTCTTCATGGCTTGTGATTTCGAAATCTCCCTCAAATTCTGTGTTTGTAACACTTTTACTTAACTGTATGATTCCATTTTGCAGGTCCACGGATTTCACCTTTGCGTTGAAGTCGTGTTTTACTGATCGAAATGAAAAACCTTTAAATAGGTCCCTTTCGACAGGCCAGGAGAAAATACCCTTGATTTGTTTGCCACTATGACTTTCTATGGTTCCTCGAAGCACGCTGCTACTGAGAATTTTTAGCCGTTTTCGCTTTCTTTCCGGTGAAATAGCAATGCAGTCCGTAAAGGTGCCTCCCGTATCAATCCAAACGCTCCACATTAACTTTGAGTTAGATATTGAAGTAACGCATAAAACCCAAGAAGTAAGAAAACTACCCCAGGAGTAATATTGAGTACTCTATTTTGCTTGAAGTATGGGCTTAACACATGGCCAAGTAATGCCAAAACCGCCAGTAGCGAAAAAGTGCCCATAGAAATTGCGAATATATACCCTAAAGTATCGAAAAGGCTGTTCAATGCTAGCCATCCCTGATGTTTCAGGTAGGCCGTAACACCAATCCAAAATGGTATGGCTAGGGGATTGAGTATACTTAATACTACACCCTTTCTGAAGCCATACTTTTTTACTTCGGATTGCATAGTTTGAGGTGTTTTCCTTAGGTGAGATGTAATGGTAATAGTGCCAAGGGTAAGCATAACCAGAGCAGCCAATAAACGAAAATTAGCTTCAATCCAGGGAGATGTGGTAATTAGTTCTTCGAAGGTGACAGCCAAATAAGCATACGGTAATTCAAAAACAGCGGCGGCTAATGCAAAACGAAGAGCAGCTGGTTTGTGGCCTTCAAGGCTAAGCTGTAGAACACTCAGGTTGATCGTTCCAGGAGGTATAGAGCCGATAAAACTGAAGGTAAAACCGAGAATAAAAATAAAAAACACCTATCTGAGTTTATTAAGGGTTCGTACTTTCGCATATTCCTGCTTACCCTCTTTCCACGACAAATATGGAATTCCTTTTTTATGATTTTGTAAGCTTATCGTATAAAGTATGTGCCAGTGCCTAAGAAGGACACCCACACCTTTAAAAAAGGAGAAGTTTGGGTCATAGATATGGGCAGGTTCTGCTCCAGCCCCGTTTAGCTCCATTATTTTGATTTTCCCTTTATAAAGATCTTCAATAGATGAAACGCGAATGTCATACCTGCCAAAATAGAATCCTTCTACTTGTGCGCTTATCTTGTCGAAGGTGCTGTTCAGCCTTTCATTAATTAAATGATTACCATTTAAAAATTTGGTACCTAAACAGTGGTTACCAATAGATAGTAATTCTAGGCTATCATCCTTGGCGATAACCTGATCCCACGCTTGATCATACTTTTTTTGTAACTCTGTCCCTTGAAGTTTTGCCCGGTCATTATTGTAAACTAATTCGCCTAAGGTGGATATGCCATCTCCGGTCAAAGTCAGCATTTCTTTAATCACTATGGAGGTTACCTCACCCCGTTCTTCGTTTGGGTACCGATAGTAAAAGACACCCATTTCAAGCGGCATGTCCAGGAACTCTTGGACTAGAAAATGGACCGGTACTTCATCAATGTATTTTTTCAAATCAGCATCGTTGTGGACCTTTCTAACCATCCAGCCGCGTTCACCTATATCCGGTTTCGCTATAATTGGATAGCCTAGATTTGAGGCTTCCATTTTGTTTTTAACACTTTCTACTGACGATCCCGGGTCAAAACAAAGTGTTACAGGTTTCAGGTCGTTGGGAATCAGGTCGAAAATTTTGATTTTGGATTCACCCAACATACCCCCATTTTCTATCGAAGGGTTTGAGGCACTAAAGAAGAACAGTGACCGTGCCTTCAAGGACAACCAAATCCAATACACAAATACCGGTGCATAGACCACTCCAAAAGGCCAATATTCCCAACTCCTAAGCTTAATTAAAAAATTACTTCGCCAAATGCGGGTCAAAAAGGCCATCGGGAAGGTACTACCGTTTAGGCAGCACCTTTTTGATATTTTACGGTGGAAACAGCTACTCCGAAATGGGAGGGAATGCTGACGTAGGGCGCTACTTCCCGTAGGCCAATTTTGATGATTGCCATATGATGAATGGCGTGTTCTATATTGTACGTAAGCTCTCGAAAAAGATTTGTATCTATAGCTATGGTTTCTTCCTGATCCAGACTGTAGTTGGCCTCTAACTTAAGCGGGATATCGGTTTTTATCTCTTTCATAAAATTCTTCAGGTCATGGATCAGTGCTAATGCTATGGTACGATCAGATTCAATGACTTTATCGTGATCCCTTTGGTCATAGTTCACCACCCCCGTGCTATGGTTGTTCATCAAACAGGTGAAGAATTCGAGCGTATGCCTCATATGTTGGCCTATTGTTGAATGGTTTAGCGTGGCAACGGGGAGTGTAAATTCTTTATCTCTTAATTCTTGGATGACCGCCTCTAGCTGACCTAATATATCTGTACAAGCGTCTACTAATTTCATTCTCAGATCTTCAGAAGGAGCAAATATAACATAATGTTAATTTAACATTACCTCTATTTTAACCACTAGTTGATGATTTTGGCCCAGTTCTTATCACCTTGAGCCTTTAAATATATTTCATTTTTGTTCCAGCTTTTAAGCGTATTAGTACCCCAGAAATTATAAAAGAGGTAGAGTTTATCTTCAATTATTTTATAAGTCTCCGGGTCTACTTTGACCTTTTCACCGGTGTTCCCCAAGGCATAAGCGCACCATCCGCCGTATTGAGGTTCATATTTCTCAGGGTTGGCTTTGAACAGTTCCCTGTTTTTAGTAGAAACAAAATAATACTTAATTCCTTTATGCACGTGGACTAGATCATCGTTTCCTTCTTCCGGTTCACCTTGAAAATAGCTAACCGGATCATAGCCCTGAATCCCTACACTTTTTTTTACATTGTAATGTTTCGATCTAACTTCGGTACTTTGAGCAAAGAGGCTTGCGTTAGTGAGGAGGAGTAGAGCTACTAAAGAAGTTTTCATAGTGGTGAGTTCAAGATCTAGACTTTATTTACTAATCTCTAACGGTAAAGTTTACTATTACCTTGCCTTTGTCGCACGTCTTACAATTTTAAGTTTCTGATATAATCCCAGACTAGAGAAGGCTCAAAACCCTTTTGGATGGCGTATTGAGCGATTTTGCGCTTTTTAATCAGTAGACTTGTTTCTTTCAGTGAGCTATTTTTTTTATCGATCAGGTTAATTAGTACTTGGTGATATTCCTCTTCATCAATTTCTTCCCACCCTTTTTTCAAGCAATAGTCGGATATTTTGTGGGGTATGAGACCGTTAGCTATTTTAATTTTCCCCCATTTTTTAAGTCGAAATTTTCCCCTAATGTAAGCCCGGGCAAATCGTTCTTCATTTACAAAGCCTTCCGTTATTAACAATGATATTACCTCTTCTACATCTTCCTGATGAAGACCGTAATCATAGAGCTTGTCCCGGACTTCCTGTTGTGAACGTTCCTGGTAGGCGCAAAAATCGGCTGCTTTTAGTTTCGCCTCTTCTTTAGCGTATTTCTTTTCTTTCTTGGGCCGCTCGGAGTTGTAGTACATGAACCGGATCTACGCCAAACCTTTCCTTTTAACAATACTTTCTACAAACTTACGCTCGTTATCTGAGTTAAAGACCTTGTGTGGCAGGTGGATAAGTTGGGCTTTGTTTACGGTTAGTAAAATGTGCTTTTTACCAATAGTAGCACGCCTGATCTGATCCCATTTAATGGGCATTCCTTGTTTTGAATTTAATTTGATCAGCACCTGTTGACTATTAATCTCATAGGAGAGTTTTTCGAAAAGCATTTTTGTTTGATCTAATTGGGTTACGCCAGCAAACTGGATCAGCCAGAATAAAATATAGAGCACCAACGCGATGCCAGTACCTATAAACCACCAGTGGTTAGGTTGCCAAAAGTAACCACAGCACAAGGCAACCACGATAAGGCTTACCCACCACTGTTGCTTTAGAACCCCTAGTAGTGCTAACTTTATGTAGGTGCTACTTTCTAGCTTGTATTTTTTTGTCTTTACGATCATCTCATTACTCCAATTCAGGTGCAATGATAAAAAATAGAAACAAAGATTATGGTGAAAACCGCTACTTCAATACACATAAGGATGATATTTCTTCGCCCTTTCACCTATTTTACCGCTTTCAAGCTGATATCCAAACTTTTGGTGGAATGGGTCAACGCCCCCACCGATATGTAATCCACACCGCACTCGGCTACTGAACCAATCGTTTCTTCGGTAATACCGCCGCTGGCTTCAGTCTTGCAAAGATCACCAATCATTTTGACGGCTTCCCTCATCATTTCGAGGCTCATATTATCCAACATGATGACGTCTACTTTTGATTTTAGTGCTTGGTGAACCTCCTGAAGATTTCGTGTTTCCACTTCGATCTTAAGGTTTTTATGGTTCTTCTTGAGGTATGTTTTTGTTTCTGATACTGCTTTTTCTATGCTTCCAGCAAAGTCGATGTGATTGTCCTTCAACATGACCATGTCATAAAGGCCAAATCTATGATTAGTTCCCCCTCCAATGGCCACAGCCCATTTTTCGGCCAGGCGGAAGTTGGGTGTCGTTTTCCGGGTGTCCAATAATTGCGCTTTGGTATGGGCAATCAGGCTTTTTAATTTCCGGGTGTGTGTAGCTATTCCACTCATACGCTGCATACAATTAAGTACAAGACGTTCGCAGGTAAGTATAGATCGCGTGGAGCCGTTTATTTTGATGCCAATAGCTCCGTTCGTAACATCATCGCCATCATTTACAAAAAAATCCAGATTGAGCGACGGGTCAAAGTGGTAACAGATCTTTTTCGCCAGCTCCATACCTGCCGCTATTCCAGCGTCTTTAAACAGTACGACCGCAGAATTATGAGCTGTTTTAGGGACGGAGGCTAGGGTCGAGTGATCCCCATCACCCATATCCTCTTCAAAAGCACGCGTTATAAATTGATTAATATTCTCTTCCGTAAGATATGATGGTAGCATTATCCAAAATTAGGAAAAGATACCTTGGTGTTTTGAATACTTATAGAATGAACAAGGTACGCAAGCACCATTCATTACCATTCATCAGGGTACAGGACAAAAGTTTCAAATCACATTTTCGGACGGATATATGTTGAAATCGATCCTTTTTTTAGCGTCATACTGATCCAGAAAATCCGGGAGAAGCCTCTTATGATGTTAACAGAAGGAAAAATTTTGAGATGATCCGCATGAAACTTAGTAAGATCCCTCTCCCGATAGACCATCGGGATACGGGATGACCTGTGTTTTGTCGTACACTGAAACCATTTATTTAACGTTAGCGTCCAATTCTTCTCTTTCTCCTAATTCAATTTCTGTATCGATCAAGTCTATAAATTCTTCTGAAGTGGGACGCGGTGCATTTTTCAGTATGCTTCCGTCCCTTTTTAAGAGCAT
>JBCCIX010000242.1:0-6781 GCA_039028075.1 Bacteroidota bacterium
AGGAAAGGGAAATTTGCATCTAAATAAACCATAGAAAGATTTTCAGGCAAATCATCACTTATATCTTTTAAAAGTTGTAGCAACTTGGGTTTTACATAATGCCGGTTCGCTAAACAGGTAAAACTTGTGGCGGGCTTCAACGTAGGGTCAGTCAGAGGTAGAGGAACTCTTCCCTACTTCACCGCCAGTAAGGGAACGATAAAAAGCGAACATATGACGTAAGCTGTTATAAATATCAATAATCTAAAATGTCTTTTTCTTCCCTTTAGCTTTTTCTGTATCGCACTACCGAACGGTTTATAAGCCAAATAAATTAAGACCTCCTACCTGTGTAAAAGCCGTTAAAATGCTAGAAATTAAGACCAGACGGATGGATCTCGTAATTAACTTCATGTAGCGCTACCAACTTAATTAAGCGATGTACTATTGTGTCGATTGGTTTTAAGGTAATTGAGGACTAGTATTGATCGATAAAAAATTTACAATGTGACCAAATCGTAATCTGCTATTATTGATTTATCATGCACCTGGCACTCGCGACATTGCTTTTCTGTACATTTCAAATTTGTTCTTGTTCCGGACAAAACCCAAGCGCCGATAAGCTCCCCTTCGGTATTAAACCTTATCAAGATGACCCGGAAATACTGGAACTTATTAAGGAGATGAATTTAATAGGTAAAGCTAATTTTCTAAGCTCCAGCACTCCTGAGAGCATCAAAAAGCTCTTCAGGCATAGAAAAGATGGAATCGTACAAGAGGTAGTTTTGAAAGGACAGGTAGATTGTGATAGCAAGGTGTATTACTCTGCACTGAATCGAAGAAATGGTAATTCCAGTACAAACGGTAGAATCTACCAACCCTTCTATAAAAAAGATCTTATTAAAGAGGAGAACTTTAAACTCAGCAGGGTTGAATTTGAACGGCAAAAAGCCAAAGATCTCAGGAGCAATAAACGGTTACTGACTAAAACCAAGAGGCAGCTTAAGGGGGTAAAAGCCGCAAGAAAGCGGTCGAACAACGTGAAATCCAGATCAGCCTTTCAGAAGAAGATTGATGCCTATAAAATCGTAAAGAGCTTACTAACTGACGGTCGAAAACAATTGAGGCGTGAAAGCTGGAAACCATTTTTTTGGAGTTTCAACATTCCGGAGAGCGCGTATTTCACAAGTAATGAGGCAGCCGAAATTAACTTGCTCGTGCTTCGTAAAAACCGTATTGTTTATCCATTTTATCACAAGAAAAATCGCCAATCATCGATATTTAAAGATTCCGTTTCGATTCCTGAATGGAAAAATGATTCATCATCAATCGTTATACAACCGGAGTATAAAGAGCTAGTAACCGAAGTGTACTTCGACCGCAATGTGACTTCAATCACTTCCAAATCATTTGACGCCTTTAAGGCAAAAGTTGAAAACCACCTCATCGATTCTATTTCTTTGATGGCCTTTGCGTCAGTGGAGGGAACGTTAGAGCTAAACCAAAAATTGTTTGAAAAGAGGGCTGAAAATCTGTATATGTCATTGGCGGAATATAGAGCTCCCCACGTTGTTTTCAGTCGTAAAATGAGTGAAAACTGGCCCCTGTTTTATACTCAAATAAAAGACGACACCTTGTTTTCTAGTTGGACGGCTTTCTCACAGGACTCAATCCGAGCCCTTTTAAAAAAATACCGTGACCAGTCTCCCTGGAATGAGTACTTGAAAGAACAGCGAAAATCTAAGATCAGGGTAGTGATGCACAAACCGATTGACACTTTGAAATACTTGAGGAAAAGGTTTGATTTCAAAAATCTAGACGATCTTACCGAAGTACAAAACTATATGATAAGTGCCGCCAGAAACGGGCGATTGAACCCGCAGTATGTCTTTGATTTACAACTTAACAAAGACAGCACAGCATTCTCACCCTTGATTTTGAACAGGTACTTACTGGAGTATGAGTTAGGAAGAGATACTAAAAAGTTTGATTACGGGAACTATTCCCGAAGATTTTTTAAAAACATCAACGTTCGTAAAGCCAATACCAATTTGCTATCTACGTATTTGACCATCCTGGTAAAATATTGGGAGGCATGCAGCCCAAGTGTCCCCGCGAATTTTCAAATTTTCTCTGAGCTACAAAGTCGCGGGTTGAGCACGCGAGCCATGGCGATATTTGCCTTAAAAGCTATACAACACTATAAGCCGTACTTCACCAGGAGCAAAGTCAAGTATTATCCGAAGTATGTATTTGCTGAAGGATACTTATCCAGACTGCCGAATTACGTTTATGACTTTTATGTTGAGGATAGCACTTTTATGCTCAGACCGGAAAACTATAGGTCACTGGCAAGGATGTTCCTCGAACACCGCCAAGACCCGCTGGCTAATAACCTTCTCGATAGCTATCAACAAATAAATGGCCCAAATAAAACAATGAAATCCCTGCAACTCAGAATTAATTATTTACACCCTTCTCAAGACGACCGCCAGTATGTAAAGGAGCTCATTTATCAACATTCACAGATGAATAGAGCCAAGTGGTGCTCCCTGTTTGATGGTGAAAATGCGATCAGCTTTCAGTCTTTTGATGATCCGGAATTACGTACGCTGTATTGCGTTAGTTGTAGTGATTAGAGGTCTTAGATTTTACAATCTGATTTAGCTTTGAAGCTATCTGATACTAGCGGAGAAGCACCTCCAAATAAAAATCACTCATGCCTTAACGAGTCTACAGGGTTCGATAGACCTGCTTTAACCGTTTGAAAAGTAACCGTCCCGAAGGCGATTAGCAAGATCAAAGTACTTGGGGCCGCAAATATCCACCAGCTCAACGTGATCTGGTTGGCAAAGCCAGAGAGCCAGTCGCTCATCACAAACCAAGCTACCGGAATAGCAAAGAAAATAGAGATCAGGATCAGCTGTATAAAATCCTTTGAGAGCAAAGTGAGCACGCTGGCTATGGTGGCACCCAACACCTTGCGCACGCCTATTTCCTTCGTTCTCTGGGCCGTCATGTATGAGGCCAAACCAAACAAGCCAAGGCAGGCGATACATATGGCTAAGCCTGCAAAAAGCCCGAAGACCTTTCCAAACTGGATCTCTGCCTTATATTGTTGGTCGTAGTGATCGTCCAGGAAGAAAAAATCAAAGGGGTTGCCGGGGAATTCTACCTTCCATTCGTCTTCTATTTTATCTAGCAAAAAAGGCAGGTCATTGGAGCGTACACGTACGGAGTAATAGTTAGACGCATTGGGAATCAACCTGAAGATCAAAGGCTCGAAAGATTTTTTTAAAGATTCCTGATGATAATCCTTAAGTACACCTACGATCCTAAACGTGTCACCCCAAAAGTAGATATCACGATTTAGGGCTTCGTCAATGTTCTCAAACCCCATCAGCTGAATAGCTGATTCATTCATAAGCACATTGGACTGGTCATTGACCCGTTCTTTATCGAATCCGCGTCCGGCTACTAGTTCCAGCTCATAGGCGTCCACAAAGTCATGGTCTGCACCCACAATCCGATATTGTTGCGCTTTCGTTTGATCTTGTTCCAATAACCGAATGCCACCGGCATTCCAATCGGGCTGGCTTCCCGGTACGGCGCTTGATGCGGTAATCGTGTTTACCTCTGAAAAAGAAGTAAGGGTTTGCTTGAAGGTATTTAAACGATCATCGTACAAGGAGTCGGTAACGTTAGGTCCGCGAATCACCAGCGTTTGATCAATGGTAACTCCTAGATCTTGATTGCGCATAAAGCTCAGTTGCTGATGTACGGTTAAAGTACCTATCATTAGCACCAGAGAGGCTAGGAACTGAAAAATGACTAACCCTTTCCTCAGGAAATGGCCTTTTGTAGAATTGATAAACTTCCCCTTCAAGATAGCCACCGGCTTAAACCCCGATAGCACAAAAGCCGGGTAAAGGCCTGACAACAAGGCTCCCGTCAGTAACAAGACCGCCAGGGTAAACCAAAATTCAAGGCCGGTAAAATCTAAAAGTAACTCACGACCGGACAACTGATTAAAGTAAGGAAGCATAATAAAGACGACCAGAACCGACAGGGCAAGGGCCAAGATGTTAAGTAGAAAGGATTCAACCAGAAACTGCCGGATCAATTGCCCACGTAGAGAACCCATGACTTTGCGGATCCCCACTTCACGTGATCTTTCCATGGACTTAGCCGTAGCCAGATTGATATAATTGACCCAGGCAATGGCAATGATGAACAGCGCTATAATACTTAGAAAGTTAGTGGCTTCTCCGTCTCCGTTGGGTTTAAACTCCATCATATAGTCCGAGGTAAGATGAATATCCGTGAGCGGCTGAAGCTCAAATTCGATCATGTGGTTTTGCTCCGCTAACTGCTCACCACGCTCTTTTTGAATAAAATCCGGAATTTTTGATTCGAACTCTATGGGGTCGGTACCGTCTGCCAGTCTGACATAATTGTAGAACCCATCCCAATCCCAGGCGGTATATACATCTTCACCTACGATATCTACAAACGTTTCGAAAGAAAACAACATGTCCATATTGAAATGGGAGGTGGTAGGAACATCTTTGAAGACGCCGGTAATTTCAAAATCGCGGGCTCCGTTATGTCTTACCGTTTTTCCTATAGCTGTTTCATCTCCGAAATATTTCTTAGCCGTGGACTCTGAGATGGCCGCAGTATAAGGTTTTGCCAAAACCAAAGAATCTATTCCTTCGATTAATGGAATCGAAAAGTTTTCGAAGAAGGATGCCGAGGCATAATAGGCATTTTCCTCGCGAAATACCTTATCTCTGTAAGAGACTACCGCATTGCTTGAGGTCATTCGCACGTAATCAATGACCTCCGGAAAGTTGTCATTCAAAGCAGAGCCTATAGCGGAGCAGCCCGCAGCCCATTCGGTGCTAAGTACGCCGTCATTATAACGGCTCAGCTTTAACCGGTAGAGATTACTCTTATTTTTATGAAATTGGTCATAGCTACGTTCATGTGTAACGTACAATGAGATCAGCAGAAAAGAGGACATGCCTACCGCGAGACCCAGGATATTGATAGTAGAGAAAGCCTTATTTTTAATAAGCGATCTCCAAGAAGTAATTAGGTAATTTTTTAACATGGCTATATACGTTGAGCCTGCCTGACCGGCAGACAGATTTTGACTAAATTCATCGATTGATTTAACACGGTAGCTCCTCAAGAAGCGAATAACGTCCAGGAAATACATCAACCTGGCTTTGCGGTAACCTTGCCTTTTGACCCTGTGGTAAAACCACTCATGGAGGTCGCCCTGAACCTCGTCAATAAACTCTTTGGAACAGTACCATTCCAAAAAAGCATCCGCTAAAGCCGGTGGTTTTTTATTCTGCATTAAAATTTAAGCTCCGGTATGAGGTTCCAAAGTCTGTTTCTGAGTTTATTCGACTGGTTTAGTGCCGCATGACCGGTTGAGGTAATTGAGAAAAGCCGTTTGTTACGACCGCCGCGTGCTGCCGTTGCACCGCCTAGCCTTGATTTTACAAACCCCTTCTCCTCCAGGCGATAGAGTACGTTATGAACGGTGCTAATAGTGACCGTGCGTTGAGCTTCCTCCACTAGCATTGTAGCGATAGAAACGCCATAAGCCTCTCCATTTTGTACGGCAACGGTAAGTAAAACCAGTTCTTCAAACTCTCCAAGGTACGTCCCTTTCATAGCTAATTTTCTTCTTATTTGTCAGACTAATTTATATGCTTTCTTTTTGTCGGACAAATAAAGTAAAAGAAAGCGATCCTCAGACCGCTTCCCAACCAAGACCTATTTATTATGAGTCGGTTTTGAACCTTTTGACCTATCATTGTTGTAGTTAATACTTGATCGTTGAAGAAAGGTTACAAGAATGTTTGATATAGTGATCATCGGAGCAGGACCCATTGGTCTTGCCTGCGGAATAGAAGCCAAAAAAGCCGGCCTTAGCTATCTTATTATCGATAAGGGTTGTTTGGTTAATTCTATTTACAATTACCCTTTAAATATGACCTTTTTTTCTACCTCTGACCGTTTGGAGATTGGCGAGGTACCCTTCATTTCACACGGCAATAAGCCTAACCGTTTTGAGGCTTTGGAGTACTACAGAAGAGTAGCCAGCAGCTGGCAGCTCGATTTGAAATTGTACGAAAAGGTAGAGCAAGTTGAAAAGGAGGATGAGCGATTCAAAATCCAAACAGAGCGCGGTATGTATACCTCAAAAAGTATCATTCTGGCTACAGGATTTTATGATTACCCGTACCTGATGCACGTGCCCGGTGAAGAGCTTCCAAAGGTAAAACACTATTACGACGAGCCCCACCCTTATTTTGGGCAGAAGGTAATTGTGGTAGGTGCCGCCAACTCAGCTGTAGATGTAGCGCTGGAAACCTACCGTAAAGGCGCTGAAGTTACCATGGTGGTTAGAGAAGAAGAACTCCAGGGCTCAGTGAAGTATTGGGTAAAGCCAGATATCGAAAATAGGATCAAAGAAAGTTCAATCAAGGCCTATTTTAACTCTGAAATAACGGAGATCAGAAGATGGGAGGTAGACATAAAGAGCCCCGAAGGTAATGCCACGTTAGCCAATGATTTCGTCCTTGCCATGACCGGCTATAAGCCTAATTTTACGTTAATGGAAAGTATGGGAATAGCCTTTCGGAAGGATGAATTCAACACGCCTGTCTACAATGAAGAAACGCAGGAAACCAATGTCACTAATATTTTTTTAGCCGGTGTAGTCTGCGGTGGCCTCAAAACCAATAAGTGGTTCATAGAAAACTCCAGGGTCCACGCAGCC
>JBCCIX010000243.1:0-6766 GCA_039028075.1 Bacteroidota bacterium
ACTTTACGCTTCAAGCCGGGAGTCCGGTGTTCAACGCCGCCAGTGACGGCTCAGACATCGGCATAACCGGAGGTCCGTATTCCTGGACAGAAAGTAACTTTTCCTTAAATACTACTTCCATTCCTACCATCCAGACCTTTAACACCACTACGGTTATTAATCCGGGAAGCGACCTAAGTGTAAGAGTAAAGGCCAAAGGCAACTAAAAGAGAGTAACTCCATGCGCTATCTTGCCGCTTCTATTTTAGTATGGCTAAGTCTGGAAGGTTTCAGCCAATCGCAGATTACTGAAATTGAATATTTCATTGATGCAGACCCAGGGGTTGGTAACGCCAACAGTATTTCAGTGACTCCGGGTGAGCAAATTGATATCACACCTATATTCCTTACCTCTTCTTTATCTCAAGGCTTTTATACCGTACACGTCCGGGCAAAGGATGAAAATAACAATTGGGGTTTTTACGAAACCCGTACCTTCATTATTCGGGTCAATGGCTCATTTCAAAACACTGAACCTGTAGAGGTAGCTGAGATGGAGTTATTTTTTAATGTTGATCCAGGACAAGGAAACGCGATAAGTTTGTCCTCTTTTTCACCTTCCCTGGTCATTGACATAAATGATGTAGTTCCAACTAGCCTCCCTGCTGGCTGGCATACCGTTGGAGTGAGGGCGAGAGACGTGAATGGGAACTGGGGTATAGCAGAGCTACGACGAATCTATGTAAACAATGAATCGGGAAGCTCTCCGGTAGTTTCCAAGATTGCTCAGCTAGAATATTACTATGGCGATGTAGATCCGGGGGTAGGAAGCGGAACCTCTATTGCGGTGAATCCAGCAGCCGATTCGATTGATCTCAATCTTGACTTGCCCACTCCCAACGATCTGCCTTTTGGGGCTAACAAAATAACCATCCGCGCTCAGAACGAAGACGGATTATGGAGCTTTCCCGAAACCAGTGAATTTGAAATATCAGATGATTGTGTGATCCCTGTCTCTAATTTCGAGGTGGAGCTGGCTTGCTCAGGCGAATCTGTAAATTTTGTGGATATAAGCACTAACATACAATCCTCGGCTGAATACAGATGGTATCTAGATGGTGATGATGAGGTGGATAATACAACCGCCGGAAGCGTTTCTTTTGTATATGGCAGTCCGGGGGAATACCCTGTCGCACTGGTTATCGACCAGGGGGAGACCTGCATGGACAGTACTTTTTTTACGATCGAGATTAAAGCCAAGCCTATTGTAGTATTTAATGCGGACCGGGTCGATGCCGGTGAGACCACACTTTTTGATGTCGTTGAGTTTTTTGTGGAACCTACGGCGGTCTGGAGCTGGGATTTTGAAACTGACGGTACCATTGACGAAAGTACCGCAGGGTCTACCACACATCTCTATCCGGGTGTTGGGGATTATCAAGCGACGGTTACCGTCGAAAACAGCGAAGCTTGCGAAGGATCATTTTCCAGAACGGTACGTGTAACGGAACCCAATGATGGTGGCGGCAGCGGCCCCAGAGCTATCTTTTCAGTGATCCCCGGATGCGCCGGCGAAACAACCCAGTTCAACGATCTCTCGGTGGATATACCTTCGGGTTCAATTTACGCCTGGGATTTTGACAATGACGGGAATACGGATAACACCACCGCAGGAAATGTCCAGTTTAATTATGACTCTCCTGGAAATTATACCGTCGTACTTACCATAACCTTACCAGATGAAAGTACGATTATGTATACAGAAGTCGTTCAAATACGATTTGTACCTTTCGCTTCATTTACGAGTACCACCGTTTGCATTGGTGAAACTACTATTTTTACCAATACATCTGACCAGGTGGATGGAAATTCCGTATACAGCTGGGACGTAAACGGTGACAATCTGGAAGATTCGAATACTACTGACCAGGTTGAATTTACCTTTGATACCCCTGGACAATATTCAGCTCTACTTACGGTCGACAACGGAATGGGTTGTTTTGACCAAGCCGTCCAAACCGTGACGGTCGTTGCCATGCCCGAGGCGAATTTTACCGTTGGAGCTGCTTGTGTAGGGGAAGAAGTTACTTTTCTTGACAGTTCTACGGGTACAGGGTCCCTATCTTCATATCAATGGGATTTTGACGGTGATGGTACATTAGATAGCGAATTAAGTGGAAACAACTTTTTTACCTACACCATTAGTGGAGATTACACGACTACACTAACTGTAGATAATGGTTTTGGCTGCCTCAGCACTGTGTCAAAATCCGTTAATTTTCGTGCGGCCGCCCAACCGGACTTTAGCGCATCCCGAGTGTGTTTGGGAGAGGAGACTACGTTCACAGACGCATCGGAAAATGTTGATGAGGAAGCGGTTTATAATTGGGATTTTGACGGTGACGGTAACATCGACAGCGAGTCAACCACAGGAGCCGCTTTTACTTTTGATACCGCTGGTAGCTACAGGGCATCGCTACTGATCAGTTCAGGAAATTGCCCGGCTCGAATTGAAAAGACCGTTTTTGTAGAAGCCCTGCCCGCGCCGGTACTTGATGCTTCCCTATCGATTTGTGCAGAGGATGAGGTAGTGTTAAACCCAGGTACTTTTGTGACCTATGTATGGTCTAATGAATCTACAGAGCCGACATTAGTGGTTCGGGAAGCGGGTGACTATTCGGTAACAGTCACCAACGAAGCGGCTTGTACGGCTACAGCCCAAACTACGATCTCCTTAGAAGGAGCTGTAAATTCATTCTTTTCTTATGGTATCGAGACCGGCGATTTTTCAACCATAGTAAACTTTGAAAATAGCACACCAAATACAACTTCGTATTTATGGGACTTTGGAGACGGTAATACTTCCACAGAAGCTGCACCATCACATGAATACACTGAAATTGACCCTTTTTTCGGTGGCGTTTTTAATGTATGCCTCACTGCGTTCAACTCATGTAGCTCCGAACAGTATTGTGAATTAGTAGGTCTTGTTATTACCGAAACGGAAAGTGAGCAGTTCAATGGGCAAGTGAGTATATATCCAAATCCTGCCGAAACTTCTGTCACTTTATCTTGGCTACAAATCAGTAATCCGGTACGTGTAACTATAACTGATTTACAAGGAAAAGAGCTATTGAATAGCATAGTCAAGGACAGGCAGATAAAGCTATCCACAGATAATATTTCCGCCGGGCAGTATATAGTTAGTATTATTCACAATGACTTTTCACACCAAGAAATACTTGTCATCAAATGAAAAAATTGATTCAGCTTATATTGGCGATCGTCTTTTACAGCGGTTTTACAGCTTGTGACCCACTTCCTGAAGAAGATCAGGTTAGGTTATTTCTGAATAAAAAATGGGAACTTCTGGAGGTCAAAATGGACGGCCGAACACATCCAACGCTGGATGTATCCAATTACTCCCTAGAATTCAGAGAAGATGAAACCTTTACGTTAGTTAATTTTGACGGGGTAGAGCAGGAAGGAGCCTGGTCATTGACTAACGGAGATCGTGAATTAAAACTATTCGTGGGCGAACCCGAAGAACAAAACTATCTGATTATTAGTCTCCAAATACAACGATTAGAATTGCAAACACTACTTACCAGTCCAAAAACCGGATCAGCAGAGGTTAGATTTATCTTTGATCCGGCATAATGCGAGTGCTAAACGTGTTGATCTAAAAGGATAGTATTTCCGTCAGGATCTACAATCGTAAAATTAGCCGGTCCCTCTGACTCCGTATCAGCTTCAGATTCAAATTTAATTCCTTTAGACTGCAGCGTCTTTTGAACGTCCCTGATGTCATCAAAAGAATCAAGGGTCTTCGCATCTTGATCCCAACCCGGATTAAAGGTGAGGATGTTCTGCTCAAACATACCTTGAAACAGACCTATCAAGGCATCGCCATTTTTCATGATCAAATAGTTCTGATCAAGATCACCGGCAAATACCGTGAATCCAAGGTTTTCGTAAAATGATTTTGATGTGTTAATGTCTTTGACTGCAAGACTTATTGAAAAGGCTCCTAATTTCATGCTTCAATTTAGTTATTTTCCACTATACCTCAACCTTTACGTTAAAATTTGTCTGAAAATAGACATGTTGCTAAACTATAATCGGATCATTACTCTTCTTATGGCACCCTCCGTAGATTTACAGGATAATTAGGCAATTAACCATGAGCAGAAAAATAGCATTGATCGTCATAATCCTGTATTCGTGTAATAACCCAAAACAGGAAGCCCAGGAAATTCCTGAAAGCTCTAAATACACACTCGCAAAACCGAAAACCGCATGGGTAAAGGCGAGAGTTCAAGAAGCCAGTTTACGACTACAATCTTCAGCGGCCGGAAAGCTGGTATGGAAATCCATAGAATATCACGGCGGTTTAGAAAAATGGTGGGCTAATGGACCTCTCTATTTTAGATTTAACTATCAACCCAAACCAAATACCGGCACCCCCAGAGATACCTACGAGACGGCTGATTACTGGTCTTCCAAAACACGACATCAGAGAACATCTAATCAAAATGAAGAGTACGGTTGGGATGGAGAGAAAGCATGGTACTACCCAGCAGGGGCAGAAATACCATACAATACCCGGTTTTGGGCGTTAACTCCCTACTATTTTGCAGGAATGCCTTTTGTATTTGCCGATGATGGGGTCAACCTCGCTCTCGAAGAAGACATAGCCTACGAAGGCAGTAAACATCATGTGATAAGAGTGACTTTCGGTAAAAATGTAGGTGATGCGCCTGACGATTACTACGTGCTTTACCTCAATGCCAAGACATTTAGGTTAGCAGCTATCCGGTACATTGTATCCTATCCGGGTTACTTTAAGGACGGCGGACATTCGCAAGAAAAGCTAATGACGTACGAGGGGGAACAGCAAGTAGGAGGAATCACCTTCCCGGAAAAACATAAAACATTTATGTGGGAAGGCGACGGTGCCGGCGACTATGTTACTGATATTACACTATCGGATATTGAATTTAGACCTGAGACCGATCAATCCTATTTTCAAGCACCTGAAGGTAGTCACATAATGAAAAATCTGAGTGAATAAAATTATTGGCATATGTTAGGTGGTCATCACCCTCATGACCATGAGTGTTTTTTTGAAATTGTCGGCTGCTTAACTCCTGCTAATAATCCTTAATCTAGCCTTTGCTCTTGCCAGCTTAAGTAGTTGGTGCTGAACGACGGTTGAATATAACTCGTCCGGTTGTAGTGGAGATTCGTGCTATATGGAACTAATGGATACAGAGCTTATCAAAAAATCAAACCCGAAGCAGCGGAATCTACGACTTATTCGTAAAAATGAAGCGTTGTTAGGCCGTGTTTACTAGAGAACTGGATTGGACACAAACCTTATGCGACAACATAGGCAATCTAATAGCGGACATAACCGAGATCGCACGCTTGGGTAAGAAAATAGTATGGAAGATAACGACTAACAAAAAAGCACCGAAGCATTTGTTTAGACTTTTTAAACGATTTGACGAGAAAGTGGAAGGCACAGGATTGGTTCTGTACATAATCCGACAGATTATACAATCTCATGGCGGAGATACAGCCGCTAATTCGGAAGTCCCGGCCATAGGTGCTATGCTTGTAATTTCTTTACCCAAGAAATCTGATAGGTCTAAAACCAGAAACACAAGGGCTGCATTAGGTTGATACGGCAGCTATCTTCAACTTTTTCAACTTTAATTCACCGATTAGATGACCAAAAAAGCAACCTTTGGCTAACAGTCTATGTACTGCTTTAGTAACCATTGATGAAATTATGTCCGTAAAAGAAAGACTAACGCTTGACCTAAATATTAGTGCACCTGATTTTTCATTAATCGATATCTACGATAGAGAAATCCATTTGAAAAAATATAGTGGCAGAAAACTTTTTATTGGTTTTTTTAGACATGCAGGTTGTCCATTTTGTAACCTCAGAATTCATTTTCTTCAAAAAGAAAGGGATAAACTGTCCTCGATGGGTCTGGATATGATCTTTTTCTTTGAATCTCGAAAAGAGGTTATGCTTCGAAGCAGCTTTCATCAGGGTATTTCTCCTATCCCATTAATTGCAGATCCTGAGAAGGTTTGGTACCAGTGCTACGGCATCGAGCAATCAGCTCAAAAATCCAGAATGAGTCATTTGACAGGATTTATTCAAACCGCCATAAAGGCGAAGCTAAAAGGTCTTCCTCTTCACCTTATGGCTGATAAAGAATCATTTAACACTATCCCTGCCGAGTTTTTAATAGATGAGCAGGGTATAATTCGAAAAATTCATTATTCAGATGGACTCAATGATCGGATGTCCATTGAGCATATTTACGAGTTTGCAAAAGCCTGAAGTGTTGTATGCACGTTTTCCAGTGTAAATGGCCTTAATGAGGAGGCATTACCATATGGAGTCCGGACAGTTCTTTTATCCTGACCAACGTTAGACTTGCTGCCGGCACCAGTTGTAATCAAATAGCTGTTCAGAATCAGTTCAGGTTTGGAAGTATTCAGCTTGAGTTTGACCTGAAATCGGTCTTACTAGGAACACATGGGTAAATCGGTGATGGAAAACTTGCAAGCGAATCTCACGACTTTTAGTGTAGGTAAAGACCAAACTACAAAGGCCGTAGAGACCTTTGTAATTTACAGCCGTCTAATCATTACCACCACCACTTTCTTTGATCGCGATATGATATGATTTATTTCCGGAGTAAGAAATAGCCGCTAGACACTGGATACAATCTCCCAAGTCACTCTTATTGATAATAGAAAT
>JBCCIX010000244.1:0-6745 GCA_039028075.1 Bacteroidota bacterium
AATACAAAAACCGATAGCACCGCCCCGATTACTGCTACCAAATAAGAACACCTGAGTAGGTAGTGAAGCCAATTGATGTCTGGTGAAAATAGATTTTTGTGGAGTAGCACAAGAACACTTCCAAAGTAACCAAAGGCATCTGCGATGTATATCAAAAAGCCAATATTGCTTCCTGAAAGATGGTAGGTGGGTATAATCCGTTCAAATATGAAGCAATTAAATGGAATGTAGGCAAGATAGGTAGCTGTCATCATGCTGATCACCCAGACAACTGAAGATATGATCCCCGTCTCGTAGAGCAATGAACAGATTCCTAATGAAGTAAAACCTAGAAAAATCATCCATTCAATGGAAAAAAGGGCTTTCCAATTATCTTTAATTAAATAAAGAAGAGACATAAGTAAGATAATAATGGCGGAGCTAGGTAAGGAGCTGGTGATATAAATGGATGGGACATTCTGAAAACCTAACTCATTCCAAACGTCCGAGGCATAGTTACTTCTTACGTCTCTAAAGACCGTCAAGAGTATATAGCTCACTACCAGCAAAAGCATGGTAGGCCAGATAATCTTCAGACTCTTGTTCCGGGAAGATGCGGTCATCGGAACTCGCTTGAGCCGATGCTTGATATCACTTTCTGAAGGTTCTGGTGCTCTGTTGAGAAAGTAAACGGAAATCAGCAAGGGAAGAGCAAAGAGCAACCCGGTGATATACGGCATATCAAACTCAGACACATTGAAACTTACCAGTAACCATTGTGCAACGGATTTGGAAATATTAGATGCCATAATGAAAGAAATGGAAAGCATGACTCCCAGCAACTCGGTGGTTGATCTACCTTCCAGGTAACTAAATACAATACCCCAAATCATCCCTAGCGGTAGTCCATTTAGGAAAAGACACCAAAAGTTGTGCGGGGCCGGAATCCATGAAAACAAGATCAGTGCTAGTTCAGAGATTCCAATTAAGGTTAAAATCAGCTTGATTCTAGCCCCTTTTTTCAACTCTGAAATAAATTTTATCCCAATAAACTTACTGATCATATAACCGATAGACTGAGTGATAATCAGCAAGCTCTTAAAATCCAGCCCCAAATAATAAATGCCTTCAAATACCCCAACAGAAAAAGATTTTCGGAATGCATACATGCAGCTGTAGGTGGCAAAAGCTGCCAACCCGATCCATAACACGGTGAAGTCTACCTTTCGATTATCGGAATTGCCAACCATTTATATCAGCTCTTTAAGCTCAGCTAATTGATCAATCGCATGTGTAGCTCCAATATTGAGAAGCGCTTCCTTATCATACTTGGAAGAAGTGATGCCAACGATTACCGAACATCCAGCATTGTGTCCTTCTTGAATATCTACCAGTGTATCCCCAACTTTTGCCATGCTAGCGGGCAAAAGTTGAAATTCATTTGCAATCTCATTAATCATATTGGGTTCAGGCCTCCCTTTTTCCACCTCGTCAGATGTAATTATGGTGTCAATAAGCATGTGCTTTTTCCATTGCATCCTTTCCATCAGGATATCTGCCGTACTTCTGGAATAACCTGTATTTAGGGCTACCATGATGTCTTTGGATTTAAGCCATTGGAATAGATCGGTTGCCCCTTCCATCTCGGTGATGGATGGATCGCCTAGGTAACGTTCTTCTAAGCCCTCTATAAAGCAATGGAAAATTTTATCTAGCAGTTTTTTGCTGTGTCGATCCGGATAATTCTCCATAATTAATTTTGTGATACCTTCTTTCTTACTCATTCCACCCACTTCCATGATCACTTTTTGTAATGGGAAATCAAACCCAAACAACTGCAAAGCATTTCTCACCGATTGATAAACAATGTCTCCCTCATTGATTGTGGTTCCCGCAATATCAAACACTACTGCTTTGATGTTTTTCTCGTTAACTTTTTCTTTCATTTTCTACTGATTATCTCAAAACCATGCTTCAAAACCTTTAAAACATCATCAATCTCATTTTTTTCGATGACGAGTGCGGGCTTTAAGCTTAAAATATTTCCTTGGATTAGTTTTAAGGAGATCCCCTCCTGAAATGCATATTGGACGAGGGATTGGGCTTGAGCATATGCCCGCGCTTTGGTGTTCCGGTCTTCCACCAGATCAACCGCAAGATTAAGCCCCAACCCTTGAATATTTCCGATAAAATCAAACGCCTGCTGCAGTTCCTCAAGACCGGACTTAAAGTACATGCCAAGTTCTTCTGTTTTTTTTACCAAATCATGGGCGATGATATAATCAATGACCGCCTGAGAGACAGAAGCGCAAAAAGGGCTCTTTTCATGGGTGAAATGTCCTATTGACCGATCAGGCATAGTATTTAAATCATCCCGACCTATGATCCCTGCAAATGGGACCACTCCTCCTCCAAATCCTTTTCCGTACACCAAGATGTCAGGTGTGACAAAATGTTCACAGGCAAACATTTTTCCAGTCCGCCCAAAAGCCGTGTAGATCTCATCGAAGATCATCAAAATACCGTGCTGTTTGCACAGTGTCTGCACTTGCTCCCAATAGTTTTTTGTTGGGACCGACGAGGTATAAAAGATGGGTTCTGAGATGAAAGCAGCGATGTCTTCGTTATTTTCGACGAGAGTTTTGAACAGGGTAAAGTAATGATCATACACTTTTTCCTCGTCATCAAATCCCCACGGATTGCGGTAAAAGTCAGGCATTTCCAGATGTATGGCCCCAGGCATCAAAGGGCCTAATCCTTCGTGAAAATGGGGGTCTGCGCCAATCGTTACTGCCTGAAAACCCGATCCGTGAAATGCTCCTTCGAAGGATAGCGTCTTCCAGGTATTCGTATGCCGCTTTGCCAGCATAATCGCCATTTCTATGGCTTCTGACCCACCAGGGCAAAATAATACTTTGTCTAAACCTACTGGTGTAATCTGCTTCAGCTTTTCAGCTAATTGCACTGCGGGTTCATTAGTAAATCGGCGCGGGGCAAACGTCAAACCTGTTTCAATGCTGTTTGCGATTGCTTTAAGTACGAAAGGATTGTTGTAGCCTACCGTATGCACACCATTCCCATGTAGATCCAGGTATTTTCTGCCCTCGCCATCGTAGATATACGCACCTTCAACCTTTGATATCGTATTAGCAACAGGAGTGGATAGTTGTTGATGAAAGAAGAGGTCTGAATCCCTTGCTATAAGGTTTTGCTGAGATTGATCCAAGGTGGCCGCCAAGCTTGCCGACGATTCTCCTTGATTTACTGTGTTAATCATTATTTCAGGTTCTTTCATCAATTCTTGGCTGGTCTATACCACTTATTGGGCTTTACTTAATTTAAAAATATCCTTCATCCTCCCCTCGCTATCGTACATTCTAAGCTCGAGTTGATCCTGGAATACTTCCACGATTAGGTAGTGATGCCCCCTAAATGTTTTGGCGCTAAACCAAGAACGTGTTGGGGCAAAATCTTCCAGATTGCCGCCTGCTCCACCAGCCTGTATGTACATCACCCCATTTTCGGTGGATATTTTTTCATCCCGAATTCGATGGGTGCGCTGATAGGTATGAAGGTGACCGAAGAAAACCACATCTACCTGGTATTTTTCATAGAGAGGGACTATCTCCTTAATTTTCGGATCTCCTAAGGTTCCTGCTTCTTTCCAGGTATCGCCATAATCATTCTCATCCGAGGAATAGGGTGCATGGTGGTGAGCAACAAATTTCCACTCTGCTGTGGATTTGCTGAGTTTTTCTTCTAACCATTCGTATTGTTCGCCATTTTGGGAAAATCCCTCTTTTCGATTGCTGTCCATCATGAAAAAATCCACGTTCCCGTAACTAAACTTGTAATAGCCCTTCCCTTCCTCGGGAAGGATATGGTATTTATTGAACCAATACAGATCACCTTCTCCATTGCCTGCCACCGGAAAAATGGGAATGCGAGAGGTAAGTTGATTCATGCCATAGAAATATTCGTAGTTCCACTGAAACTTATGATCTTTTTTGCCCCCATCTGTGAGATCTCCGAGGTTGAGCAGAAAATCAGGTCTCTCATCCCAAAGCAACTTGGAAACTCGGTCATTCACGTGAGGTCTTGCTTCGGTATCACCAATGACGGAAAACGAAAAACTTGCCGGATGCTCCTCTGCCGTTTTAAAGGTTAATATTCCGCTACTAATTTCTTTCCCACTTGCTGCTTTGGATTTTATTTCATAAAAATAAGGCTGTCCAGGCTGCAGTTCAATTAGGGTATATTTTGAGATCAATTCTCCTTCTAATCTCCTGATTTCTGTATCAGGGGTTGTCTTGCTGACTTCCCTTGTTTGTCGGGCTCCACCTGCTTCCCAATATTCTATCCAATGTGTGGCGGGCTCGCTTGTTTCCCATACTATACCAATACTGCTTGGAGTCACCATTTGGAGGTACGGCCCTGCCGTATAATGAAAAAGGTCAGGATACAGTTTTCCTTGTTCCACCAAGCTCTGATACTCCTCCAGATGAGCTTTTACTTCCTGGGCGTTGATTGCACGATCGTGTATCCTGAGGCTTTTGAGGAGGTCTCCCATTTGCATGTAGGGTTCGTTGGTAAGGTAGGCTGCCGTTTCCAGCATCATTTGGTCCGGATCATATTCAACTAACTCGCCGACTTCCATTTCATTGACCATTTCGCCATTCAAAAATAGCTTCATCGACGAGCCGTCGAAGGTTCCCACCAGGTAAATCCAGTAATTCTTCCACCCTCTGTCTTTTATGGTATGGCTAATCATGGAGGAAAAAGAAGATCCTTTATGCTTCAGTGAAAAGACCATTTCCTTGCCATAAAGGCCAATTAACCATGCCGGATCAATCGTCTCGAACTTGTTTCTATAAGCCGTAAAACAACCTACTTCCTGATTTACGTGGTAGAGTAGCCACATTTCCACCGTAAATTGCTCGGAGGGGATTTTGTCTGATGGCGCAAAGTCAGTTAGCCTTTCAGTAGGGTCCTGACCGAAAAAAACAAAAGGATAAGTTTTTGAAGTGATAGGATTGATGGGTGAACTAGGAGCAAAAACTCTGGGACCGATTTGATTTTTGGCATTCCTATCTAGCGTGTAATCAGGCCAAAACCACCACTCTAAAGAGGTGGAATTTACTTGCGCTATTGAAGAGGTAATCATACAACAAGTTGCAAAGGATAAGATGAATTTTATCATATCGTTCTTAGTTTGTCCCAAGGGCCTGTAATGGAAAAGGTCAGACCTTCTTCTTGTATATTCACAAACAAGCTCTTCCCGGAAGGAGAGAAGCATACCCCTGCCAATTCAGATTTTGACCCTATGTTTCTAGCGATATTGTAAATCTCGCCGTCAGGTTTAATTCCACGCATATATGCATCCGGGGTATCTTCTACAATAATCACATCTCCCCAAGGTGATACGGTTAGGTTATCACAATATTTCAATATCTCTGTGTCATTGGGCTCGGCAAACAAGGTAAGCTTCCCTGGGTTGGACGATTCCCCTGGTTGACCTTCGAGTGGACTGGGTTGATACTTGAACGCCTGGCCTGTTTTGTTTTTACCTCCGCTTGTGCATGCGAAATAGACTTCATCATTTCCATACCACATACCTTCACCTCGTGCAAACATGGCTGCTCCCTGGGCAAAACCCCGGATCCTTAGGTTATCTTCTTCGGAGTCAGTATCACTTAATGTAATCCACTCCACTTCCAGACTTTCACCAACTTCAATTAGCTTCTTATCCCAATTTCTTGTATCAAATGACGGCGATACTTTGATAGCTAACGCTTGTAAGATCCCGCCCTCATGAAGCTTTCCTGGTACATTTGGAATATATCGATAAATCAAGCTATCATGCCGATCCTCCGTTTGGTAAACAATGCCCGTTTTCGGTGCAACTGCCACGGCTTCATGATTGAACCTTCCCATTTCCCTGATGGGGGCAGGATTAATAAGTCCCTTTCCGTTTGCAGGAATTTCAAAGTTGTATCCATGAAAGGTTTCACATGCATCTCCTTTTGGAGCTACATCTTCTTCACAGGTGATCCAAGTACCCCATGGGGTGGGACCACCCGCGCAGTTCCGATTGGTGCCAATCAAACTGAGAAATTGCTTTTCTACTTTCTGAGCTTCTTCATCAAAAATCATCGTTGTGGTACCTCCTAATCCGGGAGTTTTGCCATATCCAAAATCAAAAAACTGATCTGCAGATAACTTCTTCATCAGGGACCTATCTTTCCCAAAGGGTCCAAATTCAGCAGGCGACTGGCTGTTTTCATGGTTTCGGATAATTGCCACCTTTCCATCTACTTGAAATGCCGCCATTCCATCTGCCCTACTAGGAACGAAAAACCCATCATCCATTTTATCACCCCATTTCGAGATGATTTTTGCTTCAAACCCTTCTGGCAATTCCAGCCACTCATTGGCTTCCTGCATGGCTTTCTTTTGAGGCAGCTGACAACCTGAGAGATAAAAAGACAAGCCTGCGAAACCGGCAGAAACAGCTATGGATTGTTTAATAAATTCTCTTCTTGTTTTCATAGTTTACAAATATGATTAGACTGAGTGGCGTTGCACTGGGCATACGATCTATCCGCAAATACAATTTGAAAATCTTGGCTAGGACTCAGCTCTTTTAAATAGTAGTCCGTGCTGATCATGTGTGCCTCAGATTTGATGGCAGCTTCATATCGTTGGTAATCTCCTTTTCTGGCCTTTACTGTATTCGCATCCGATCGGGTTCGAACCATAAAACCCT
>JBCCIX010000245.1:0-6744 GCA_039028075.1 Bacteroidota bacterium
GAAGAAATCAACTACTCCCTTGATCGGCATCCTATTCACGTGTACATTCACCGGAGACATAAAAATTGAAAGCTGAATTCTTCTTTCCTTCAAATATTCGTCCTCATTAGTTTCTTCGATTACAACCACCTTGCCGTCTGCTGGGGCTAAAACATGATTTGAATTTACCGGGCTAGTAACACGTGGGCTCCTAAAAAACTGGAGAATAATCAAGTAAAATATAATGGTAGCCCCTAAGCACACCTGAAATGTGATGGGGTTAGACACGTTAGTGTAGACTGCATAATTTATCGCTGAGAAAACAGCCAACAGCACCAGCAACAGCGTACGTCCCTCTTTATGAATCGTCATGGGTGATTTATATGCTCTGGTGCCAATTTAGAATCCACCGCGATACTTGTAAGTCTTAGCAACTTTATCTATCGCCACTACATAAGCTGCGATCCGCATAGACACATCATATTCCTTTGAAGTGCGGTAAACATGATCAAAAGCGTCTTTCATAATTCGGTCAGACCTTCTATTTACACGTTCTCCGGTCCACTTATAGCCCAAACGGTTTTGAACCCATTCGAAATAAGAAACTGTAACACCTCCGGCATTCGCCAAAATATCCGGAGCCACCATGATGCCTTTATCATTGATGATCGTATCTGCTTTGGCAGAGGTAGGACCGTTAGCCCCTTCCACGATTAATTTGGCCTTAATACTTTCTGCATTTCGCGAAGTAATAACGTCTTCCATCGCAGCAGGTATCAATACATCCACTTCAAGTTCAAGGAGCTCACTTCCTTTGATGTTATCCGCCCCATTGTAACCTTCAAGCGTTCCATTATTACCATTCCTATAATTAATCGCCTCTTCAATAGCTATTCCATTTTCGTTATAATACGCCCCGGAGATATCGCTTATGGCTACAATCTTTACTCCGCGCTCAGCCATTAATAAAGCCGCAAAGGAACCTACATTACCAAATCCCTGAACGGCACAGGTAGCCCGATAAGGGTTGATTTTTAGTTTTTCCATAGCCGCTAGTGCCGAAACCATGACACCACGACCTGTGGCTTCCGTTCTACCCAATGAGCCACCCAAAACCAACGGCTTTCCGGTTACCACTGAGTTGATCGTCATACCGCGGCTTCTCGAGAACTCATCCATTAGCCAGGCCATTTCACGAGGACCTGTTCCCATATCCGGAGCAGGAATATCTCGGTCGGGTCCAAAGATTTCCGTCATGGCTAATGTATACGCTCGCATCAATCTCTCCATTTCTCCGGATGACATTTCACGTGGATTGCATTGAACACCACCTTTGGCGCCGCCGTAGGGAATATCTACTACGGCACACTTCCAGGTCATCCAAGCGGCTAATGCCTTAACTTCATCGATGCTAACCCCTGGATCAAACCGAATACCTCCTTTAGATGGACCTAATATATTGGAGTGGATCACCCGATAGCCGTCAAAAACTCTCAGAGACCCATCATCCATAGTAATAGGAAGAGAGACTATGACTTGCTTAGCTGGAGATTTAAGAACATTGTAAACTTCATCATCTAAACCTAAGATTTGAGAGGCTATATGAAACCTCGACATCATAGCCTCAAAAGGATTGCCTTCGTCCTTTATTGGGGCTGGCTCAATGTAACCCATACTGAATGCGTTTGAGAGTTTAAAACGGTTACAAAGTTATAGAAATATAGACCATAACAAGTGATCACATGAATAATTTGAGATAGGCTATGATGAACGGCGCTGCCAGTAAAAGGCCATCGAACCGATCCATAAATCCGCCGTGTCCTGGAATTAAGCTGCCAGAATCTTTTATTTCTATACTCCTTTTGAAGAGTGATTCTACCAAGTCCCCGTAAGTCCCCATAATCACGATGATTAAACCAATAACTAACCAATTTTGTAAGGGTAAAGCCCTAGAGTAGTGGGCAACTCCAAAAGTCATTGCCATAGCTAATACAAGTCCGCCCAAGCTGCCTTCCCAGGATTTTTTTGGCGAGACACGCTTAAATAGCTTTCGCTTTCCGAACCTTACGCCGGCGAAGTAGGCTCCGGTATCGCTGGCCCATAAAATTAGCATGGAACCAATGATCAAATCTCCACTATATTGACCTGGGTGAAAAGCTATGATATTGATTAAGGCAAAAGGAATGGCTACATAGATGATACCTAAAAAAGTGAATGCGATTCCACGAAAAGGTTTAACGGCTCTCTTGCGATACAAATAGATCATATAGACGCAAGCAGCGACCGGAAAAACAGCGTAGTAATACATGCTTTCTATAAAGCCACCTTCAACAAAAAATGATAATACGAAAATAAGTGAGCCGCAAAAGGTGCCAAAAGTTTTCAGCGGGATCATGCCATCGAGCCCTACGTTTTTATAAAATTCCAGCTGGGTGATTATACTGATCAAAACGAAGATAATGAAGTAACTCCATTGGCTGTAGTAGGCACTTCCGATGATAAGGAAAGCACCAAAAAAGGCAGCAATTATTCGCTGCTTGAGATTGCTGTATTTACCTAAGATCGATGTCACTTTCTATAATTCTCATAGCCCGGATCACCTCATCTGCAGGTACATGAACTTCGAAGTGGCCGAAATTAGAATAAGATGAATCCCGTTTATTGATGATTACTGGCCTGAGGTTACTGTTTTCAAGTATGTCTTTCACAATTTCGGCTTTATACGATTGCTCTACACTGAATACCTTTTGCCAGTCAGTCATGTAGTGAGTTGTACGTAATAAAGCGCTTTCGAAAATATAACATTAGACCGGAGGTAATAATAGCAAATATTAGTACAGCGAACCAAGGAGCGCTCTCACTATTTTCTAAGTCAAAATCCAAAATACCTAAAGAGTTTAGGTATACCATAGTAAGCATAA
Source organism: Bacteroidota bacterium (assembly GCA_039028075.1). Classification (GTDB taxonomy): domain Bacteria; phylum Bacteroidota; class Bacteroidia; order Cytophagales; family Cyclobacteriaceae; genus Fulvivirga. The sequence goes on from JBCCIX010000245.1 coordinate 2,901, forward strand.
ATCCATTGTTAATGATATGCGCAAAAACGGGTATCCATAAATTGCCCGACCAGTAATATAAATAGCCGAAAAGGGCACCTAGCAGCATTCGAGGCACGAAACCAAAAAACTGAAAATGAACTAGACTAAAGAGAATGGCAGCTATCCAGATAGCTCCATGTATGTTCCCAATGGCTTTGTGAAGCATGTTTTGAATCATACCGCGAAAAACCAATTCTTCCCCAAGTCCCGCTATTACGGCAATCACGGTAAAACCGATCAGAAACTCACCGAAACTGTCAAATTGCGTAAGCTTTGCGGTCAATTCAGCGAGGTTATCTTCGGTTTCTCGAGCCCAGCTTTCAAAGGTACTCATGAACTCAGGAAAACTTATTTCTGCATTCCACTCGATAACTACACTATTTACCGGCATGAAAGCGACCGTTATAAGTGCTGCTAACAGCCACGGTGTAATGCCAAGAGGTTTGGTTACCAGCGAAAGAGGATTGATTTTCTCGGCTATGAGTAGATAGATGGCCGGCAAAATAAAAAGGCTTACGAACGAACTAACGCCCTGGAAAATGTAAATGGATAGTTTGTACCTCTCGTCAAAAGATGCGGAGGAAAGCCCATTAATAAATTCCATCGCAGAACCTTCAAAAACCATCGCACCGGCCGCATAGCCGAAAAATTGTCCGATAAACACACTTACTAAAACAAACAGAAAAGCGAGAAAGGCGGATAAAGCAGGGTTCTTATGAGGCTGAAGCCTAAAGTGATTATCAAATATGTCCATAAATTCGGTTAAATTTACAGCTTATTTCAGAGAGAATATGAAAGCAAGTCAAAGATGGCGAAAATAGGAGGGGTGGATCTAGGAGAGTTCCCATTGTTACTGGCACCTATGGAGGATGTGAGCGACCCTCCTTTCAGAGCGGTATGTAAGCAAAATGGTGCTGATTTGATGTACACTGAGTTTATTTCATCTGAAGGGCTGATCAGACACGCAGATAAGAGCGTGCAAAAACTGGACATATACGATTATGAACGTCCTATAGGGATACAGATCTTTGGAGATAAGATAGACGCTATGCGTGAAGCCGCTGCCATAGCCGAGGCAGCGGGCCCGGAGATGGTGGATATTAACTACGGCTGTCCGGTGAGAAAGGTGGCATGTAAGGGAGCCGGAGCTGGCATTTTGCTGGATTTACCAAAAATGCAAAAGATGACCGCCGAAATTGTAAAGCAGGTTAAATTACCGGTAACGGTTAAAACCCGCTTGGGCTGGGATGACCGTTCCATACAAATTGTGGAAGTGGCCAAAAGGCTGCAAGATGTTGGCATCCAAGCATTGACTATCCACGGCCGTACCCGGAAGCAAATGTATAAGGGGGAGGCAGATTGGACTAAAATAGCTGAAGTTAAGGATCGCCCAGATATTCATATTCCGATCTTTGGAAATGGAGATATCGATTCGCCGGAAAAGGCGTTGGACTACCGAAAAAGGTATGGTGTCGATGGGATTATGATTGGTAGAGCGGCTATTGGTTATCCGTGGATCTTTAAAGAAATCAAACACTTTTTTGAAACAGGTACAAAAGCTGATCCTCCGTCTCTCCAAGACCGTTTGCAAGTAGCCCGCCAGCACCTTGATTTTTCGGTACGCTGGAAAGGAGAACGGCAGGGTATTTTTGAAATGCGCAGGCACTATTCTAATTATTTCAGAGGGTTACATGGTTTCAAACCTTTTCGAACTCGACTGGTCGAATCTGGTTCACACTCCGATGTGCTGGATATTTTGGACGAGGTTGAAGTAAGGTATGGTGAACCGGTAATGGCTTAAGATATTGGCCATCAAAAATCGTAACGTTTTAGCTTGGGGGCTTCTCTTGCTGTTAGCACTCATTTGGGGAAGCTCTTTCATCTTGATTAAAAAAGGGCTTCTTATTTACTCAGCCTTGGAAGTAGGTGCCATAAGAATAGTGGCAGCCTATCTTTTTCTTATACCCATGGCACTTCAATCGATTAAAAAGACAGAAAAAAAGCACTGGCGGTTTCTTTTTACAGTGGGTCTTTTTGGAAGTTTTTTACCTGCATTTCTGTTTGCCATAGCCCAGACTCAAATACAAAGTTCTTTGGCCGGTATATTAAACGCCCTAACGCCCTTGTTTACTATGTTATTGGGCCTAGTACTGTTTTCTCAACGCTTTACTATTAAACTTGCACTGGGACTTTTATTGGGGTTTTTAGGTTCGGTGGTGCTGGTCTTTGTGGGAGAAAGAGACGAGATAGTCTTTAATGTTTACGCGTTATTGGTTGTGCTTGCCACCCTTTTTTACGCAGCCAATCTCAACCTCATAAAATTTAAACTTCGAGATGCCTCTTCAAAGGCTATCACCAGCTTGTCGTTATTTTTGGTGGGACCTATTGCCTTGATTCATTTGCTGTTCAACACTGATTTTATTGCTACTACGCTTTCTGTTAAGGGGGCTTATTTAGCGCTCGGAGCATTATCCATACTTGGCATTTTGGGTACAGCCATAGCCCTTTTATTATTCAATCAACTGGTAAAGATTACTTCCCCAATTTTTACGAGTTCGGTAACATATATTATTCCCATTGTAGCGGTAGCATGGGGTTTAGCGGATGGAGAACGACTGTTTTTAGGACATTACGCTGGAATGGGGCTGATTATAGTGGGCGTTTATATGGTCAATAGAAAATAGTAAATTACGTATTTCTAGCATTTAAGGTCATCTCTGCTACCTTTTCTTTCAATTTTTTTAATTCGGTAATATCTTTTGACGTTACCGACGCTCCAATGGTTTTTCCATTTTTGTCAACAATGGGTTCGCAGCTTAAAGCAGTATACAGGACTTTGTCCTTTACAGGACGTTCTTCTTCTAAACTTATTTTTTCACCATTAAGGCACCTGTCGTATCTATCTTTCCACTTATCGTAGATGTCAGCAGGTAGTAAATCTAAAATGGACATGCCTGGTTTGAGATCTACATTTGATTCTTTAAACCTATTTTTAAGGACATCATTGACTACCATAATTTTGTAATCCTTGTCAATGGCAAAATAGGTGTCAGTAGTATTATTAATCATGCCGTTCAATACATATTCTCGCTGCTCCATTTCAAGTTCAAGTTTTTTTCGCTCAGTTATATCCCTTGAAAACACCGAAGCACCAACGATTTCTGAATGTGTATCTTTTATGGGATTAATGAAATACTCTCGCCAAGTGTTTTCTCCTTTTACCGAGCTTTCTAAGGTAAAATTTAGGGCTTCTCCATGTAAAGCTTGGTCATATTTGGCCTTCCATTCCTCTCTAACCTCACCGAGCATTTCCAAGGCGTTAGAGCCTTCGGCCATGCCCTCGTACTGGGTTCCTTTGTATCGCTCCTTAACCACATCGTTCATTACCAGAATGTTATAGGCCCTGTCTATAGTAATAATCGAGTCGGAAGTATTGTTAATGAGCGCATTTAAGTTCGTCTCTTTTTCAGCTAGGTCTTTTTGTGTTCTCGCCATTTCTTCTTGCGTGGCCTGCATTTCCTCCATATTTTGACGCATCTCCTCTTCTTGTGCCTGCATCTCTTCCGTCATTTGATTTGACTTTTCCAACAGAATTTGTGTTTGCTGATTGGTATATGCGTTAGTAATAGTAGAAGCTATACTTGCTCCCACCTTCTCCAAAAACTCGAGATCGGTATCATCAAAGATTTCAAAAGAGGCTATTTCAATAACACCCATGATCTTATCATCGGTTTTTAGCGGCACTATTAACAATGAGCTCGGGCTGGCTAAGCCTAATCCTGAGGTTATATTCAGGTAGTCTTCCGGTATATTGGTCATGTAA
>JBCCIX010000246.1:0-6722 GCA_039028075.1 Bacteroidota bacterium
ATAGCTAGTTCTAGTGATTTTTAAGTAGGACGGAACAAAACTCTTGTCTAGAAGTTCAAATAGTATTTCATTGCGAGACCTTGAGTGTTTTAGATCTATATTATTACGTCAATCTTCTGGCCGTCTACGGTCTGTTTATTTGTCTTTTTTTGCTGTGGGCCAACAAAAACAAAATCAAAAACTTCTACGATATCACATTTTATATTATTTGCATAATATCATCTCTGGTGTGGGATGACATTGAGCATGACCTATGGGAAAGCGTGTTGCTGCTGGGCACTTTGCTTGCCCCATTTTCGGTATGGTTGTTCTCCAGGGTCATCTTTAATGCACGCAAGCTCACCCGAAAGTGGAAAGCCTCTTATTTAGGCATTTCAATGGTCACCTACTTTTGTATCTACTTACCTCAAGGTTCTACACTCGCCAAGATTGCACATTTTAGCACCTGTGCCCTCTACTTCTTTTTTGCCATAATGGCCGTTACTGAAATCTATATTAGTAAGGAACAAAGAGACAAACGATTTTTTTCCAAAGCGATTATGGTATTTACAATGTCTCTGGTATTAGCTTTTTCCATTGTAAGTGCGCTGATGGCAGGCACGGATATGTGGTTGGTTTTTGTGGTTATCGAGAGGGTTTTAGTATTATCGGTTTGTACTTATTTCCTCATCTCTAACTTTATTTTGAATGAAGAAATTATTCCTAAAGCTAAAATTTTACCAACGCATGATACAATTCTGGTTGATCAAATACTGGATAAGATGGTATCTGATAAGCTCTATTTAAAAGAAAAGCTGACCATCGGAGATTTAGCAGAACAACTGAACGCACCTGAATATAAAGTGCGTCAGGTCATCAATGGTGATCTTGGGCACAAAAACTTTCTTGATTTTGTAAATTCATACCGTATCAAAGAAGCTTCCCGTCTGCTCGTTGAGCATTCAAGTGCTGAGCTAAGTGTTTTGGAAATAGCCTATAAAACCGGGTTCAACTCTATTGCCCCTTTTAACAGGGCCTTTAAAATAATACAAGGCATGACTCCAACCCAATACCGAAAGGCCAATGCCACGAAAGAACAGGAATTTGCTTTGACTTAGCAGCAGTTTTAAAGGCTCTGGAAACAGACCTCTAATCACTTTCACCCGACGTATGACAACAATCTCCGAAAGACTTGGATCTCTATGTGACACGGATATTACCCCCATATCCGTCTTTGCTGCTAAGTACATTTTCATTCTTTTGTAAACAGAGTAGTTCTCCCCATAGCCTTTTGTGAGTACGAAAATAACCTCTTCTACAGGTGATATTCCTGTATCTGGTTAGCTTATAACTACGACGTAGATTACGAATCCTTCAAATTCGGCGTTTTGGGCTGATAAAAAGGCTTATTGATTTTGAAATCGATCAGGATTCATAAGAATTCGCCAAAACCTTCACACCCTGATCAGGTTCCTTGACTAGCTTTTTGTTTAGATCAAGTCTAAACAAGATGCAAATTTTTCGTGGCGCAGCCATTGTAAATAGCAACATGAACTTGAGCAACAAAATACGCCTTTTTATTACGTGCGGATATTTAAGCTTACTTCCCATATACGGAACAGCGCAAAGGCAATCTAATTTTTTTATCACCGGTAAAATTATTAATGCGAGCCAAAACGTATTGCCTGGAATTACTATTCGAATTCAAGATACGGATAAAGGTGCGGTAACCAAAGCAGATGGCACATTCAAAATAGGTGTAGCCTTCAAGGGTGACTATACTTTAAATGTGTCAGGCCTGGGGTATGAAGCTAGAACTATTGCCGTAGCCGTTGCTAACCGTGCTGTCGAAGTTCCTACCATTGTTTTGGAAGAATCCATTGATGTACTCAACGAAGTAGTGATAAAAGGTAAATCTCAGGAACAGGAAAAAAGAGAAGAACCTATTCGCATAGACGTGATCGATACTAAGAAGCTACAGGTACAGTCTCTTAGTCTTCCTCAGGTAATCAATCAAACCTCAGGTGTAAAAGTACGACAAGGTGGAGGTATCGGTAGTAACGTGGTGATCAACATCAACGGTTTGGAAGGTAATGCTATCCGGTATTTTAAAGATGATATTCCGCTTGACTACCTGGGTAATGCTTTCAATTTAAGCTTACTGCCCATTGATCAATTGGAGAATATTGAAGTATATAAAGGTGTTCTCCCGGTCAAACTCGGCATCGATGCACTTGGAGGTGGCGTAAATTTCCTCACCAAACCTAACCTCGCCAATTTTGTAGATGCCTCGGTGAGCTACGGCACGTTTAATACGCTCCAGGCCAACGTAAACGGTCTTTACAATATCAAAAACACACCGTTATTCATCGGTTTTGATGGGTATCATGTTTCTTCAGATAATGATTTTGAAAACGAAGTACTTATCGCCAATGATATGGCGCAATTCGATACCGTCAATGTAACGCGTTTCCACGATAAAATAGAGACCTATTACGGGTCGCTGCGAGCAGGAATAAAAGATCATTTTTTGGCAGACTTATGGGAGGTGAGCTACGCCAGGTTTGATCTGGAAGATGAGGTCCAGAACGGTACTTCACTGGAGGAGGCCTTTGGCGAAGTTATGTATTTCGAGACGGCTGATATCTTCACACACCGTTACAAAAGAACGCTAGGGCAGTTTACAGCGGATCTTTTTGTTTCGTACTCCGAGGTAAATACATTTTTACTGGATACCGCGACCATCGTCTATCGATGGGACGGGACAATTCTTCCCGATGTGCAAGGCGTCAATGGGGAGACGAGTCCATCAGGATTTATAAGAAATCTAAAGTTTGAAAATTGGACGGGAAGACTTTACGCCACATACGACTTAGGTGAGAACCATCAGATAATGTTAAACCATAACCTGGTGGATTCGTATAGGATTGGATCTGATCCGCGAAGCATTTTCGACAACAATTTTGACCGTTTTACGGTACCTGCACTGTATCAGCGCAATGTAAGTGGGTTGGGTATAACCTCTGAGTTTGAAAAACTCAACCTGAAAAATCAAGCCAGCTTTAAGAGATATCAGGTAAACTCGGAACTGATTGATAGAAGAAGAGAGTTCAACGACCGTCAAATAGTCATTGATGATGCCTTTTACGGAGCTGGAAATAGCACGAAATATAGTTTTGATGATGACCGGTTTTTACGCCTGAGCTATGAATATACCACGCGCATACCCGAAGCGCAGGACTATTTCGGTGACGGGCTCTTTCAACTGCAGAACCCCGAGTTGGTTCCTGAGCGAAGTCACAACATTAACTTAGGCTACTACTCCTATTTGGATCGTCAAAAAAACTACTGGGTTGACCTAAACTTCTTTTATAGATACGTCAATGATAACATACAAACTATTCCGCTTGGATTGACGAGCCAAACCCAGAATACGGATGATGTTCGTTCCGTAGGTGCTGAGTTAGTGGTCAAAGGTGAAATCATCGAAGATCTGCGCTTCAATGCGGCACTTACTTACCAGGAAGTGCGGCTGGTAAACATAGGAAACAACGCAACCGGCCGAATTAACGAAGGGGCTCGTTTGGCCAACTTACCATTCGCGTTTGCTAATCTTAATTTGACTTATCGAACTGAACTATTTAATCTTTCGGGCCACTGGAATTTTTATCTCAACTACTCATTTACAGAAAAATATTTACTCAGTACCATACCTAGGCGATTGGAGCCTGCGCTGTTTGAAGAGATTGGAAATTTCACCGATGGCATTATCCCAACCCAACACTTGGTAGATGCCGGGGCGTCTTACGAGTTTTCAAAACTCCCCTTTACCATAGCACTGGATGTCTACAACGTATTGAACGATCAGATCTTCGACAATTTCAGGCTTCAGCGGCCCGGGCGTATGCTTACGGCCAAAGTTCGCTATCAATTCAAAAAGTTTTAATCAATTACTAAATCAATAAATAAATACAAATGACCATGAAAATTTCTAATTTACTCACAATGACAGCGCTTGCGTGCCTCCTCTTTCTTATGGGTGCATGCAGTAGCGATGACGATGGTACGGTTAATCCTTTGGAAGGAGCTAACTTTATGCTATTTGTGAATACAAGCAGCGAATCCTTTGAAGGCTTAATCCTTCCTTTTGATGATTTTCCTGAAGGTACGGTAAATCCTGTAGACGTTACGGGCACCGTACAGCATGCCTCTATGCGTCACCCCGGATTATCTTTTGGCAATGCCATGTACATGTCTCCCGGGCCTAATGAAGAAGCAGGTATTCAGAGGTATGTCATAGGCGAAAATGGTGATATTCAAACCGATGGCTTTCTCGCCGTACCGGGCTATTTTGCCGAATTCGTTATTTTAAGTGAAACAGAAGGCTATTACTACGATTTTCAGAGGAACAATATGGGGCTTCAAAAATTCAATCCAACCAGTATGGCCAGGACCGGGGAAATTGATCTTTCCTCCGACCTTGAACCCTTTTCACCTAGCGATACGGCAGTTGTAGTTTTAGAGAGCTTTTTGATCGAGCGAAATGGGACTTTGGTCACACAAATGCACATTGAGTCACGACAGTTTGGATTTGATGCTCTTGCGGGTGATAAAACATTTATCGTAACTATCGATAAAGATGCCGAAAGTGCCACCGTATCCACCTATGAGGAGGAAGAACTGAGGATTGGCTACTTTGGTATTATGAATTATTTCAATTGGAATGAGGCCGACGATGGCTACTTGTACTTTGCTTCCAGGTTTAAAAACCCCATAGAAGGTGAGGATGGTAAGGTTTTCCGGTTGTTACCGGGACAAAATGTGATCGATCCTAACTGGAGCATGGATTTAGGAAGCTCTCAATATGTAGGAGGACCAGCGTTGATATTAGGTGGCCCCACCCCGTTCGGTGACAAGCTTTACATGCAGTATTATGCCAGTCCCTTTAGTACTTATGACGCAGATGACTGCTTCGCCTACGAAATTGATATTGCCACCAGAGAAGCTACAAGAATAGATGGAATCCCAGCGGGCAATAATATTTATCTTAACGGGCCGCAGGTAGTGGGTGATAAGATATTCTTTGCGGTGTCAAATGACACGTTTAACGGTTACTATTCTTACGACCCTATCACTCAGGAAACACAACCAGAATTGACGCTTGAGGGCGGTTCTGTTCACGGCCTCTATATCCTGGATGATCAGGAATAGAATTCTTGCATTACGCTGAGTAAGCGACGTATAAACCTGGAAAGAGCACATTTCTCTTTCCGGGTTTACTATTTCTTCATACAGATCAGTAAAGGCATTTTACAATCTCCACTACATGCCCCGACCAACTACAAGCTACATCAGGAAGGCCAAAAAAATAGTGGGCTACGTACACTTATGGCTAGGCTTGCTCTCCGGGGCGGTCATTTTCTTGAGCATGATAGGGGCAGCAATATTTGTTTGGGAAGAGGAGCTTACGGACTGGTATTACGCCGATCTTATTTTTAATCATCAAAAAGAACCTATTGGGACCTTACCGGTTAGTGAACTTCATAGCGCAGTTACTACTGCCTATCCCGGCAAAGAATTCACTTTTCTGGAAGTAACCAGCGATACCCACCGTAATTATGCTTGGATGAGCTATCAACCAGCGGAGCACCCCGGCTGGACTTGGCCTTCAGGTGTCGAGCACTATCTATTGGTCCATGTAAATCCATACACCGGAGAAGTGGTGGGTGCAATAGATTATAAAAAAGACTGGATTATGCTATCGCGCTTCTTACATCAAACGCTGTTATTGCGATATGAGGTCGGTACTGAAATCATTGGTGCTGCAGGGCTTATTATGGTCATAATGGCACTAAGTGGATTGGTACTCTGGTGGCCGAAAACATTCAGATCACTTAAACGGAGAGTAAAGGTAAAGTGGCAAGGGACGTTCAAACGAATCAATTGGGATGCGCATGCTGCAGGGGGTTTTTACACCTATCTTTTTCTGATCTTTTTTGCCGCCACAGGTCTGGTTTGGTCATATACATGGTGGGGTGATGCCATCCATCGCCTGCTGGGAGATGACCCTAAAGCGATTTTTTCCTTTCCTGAACCCCCGAAAATCAATGCACATAATTACCTGGACGGCATGGATTTGGCTTTTGACGATGCTGTGTCAAAAAGACCAAATTGGCAGACTATTTATTTTTCTGTTCCCAAAGCAAGTAGCGTAAAGGGAAGTATAACCGCAGGCATCTATTTCAAGGATAAAGACATATGGTGGGTACCCAGCGACCATTACTACTACGATCCAAAAACCGGGGAAATCTATCATACCCTGCTTCACGAAGAAAAGCTGACCGGTGAGAAATGGCGCTATTCGAATTATGAGATGCACGTGGGCAGTATCTATGGAACCCCAACCAAAGTGATCGCTTTTGCATGTGCTGTATTTTTTGGATTTCTGCCGATCAGCGGATTCTTGATTTGGTGGGGAAGAAGAAAAAAAGAAAACCTATTGTTGAAGAAAGCCCATACGATTTCAAGCGTAGGGGCTGGTGATCCGGAGACCAAACCCTACGTACGAGGCACCAATCCACTTCCCATAGACAGAAACGTTATGCAAGATTGAACATGCTTCATGCACAAAAATACAATCAGGAGATCACAGCCCTAAAGATCGATATCTTGCTGCATCCGGAATCAAAGCACCGGATCATTCTAAAAGCCATAAAGACGGCGAAAAACCGAGAATTAAGTCA
>JBCCIX010000247.1:0-6714 GCA_039028075.1 Bacteroidota bacterium
AACTATTCAAGACACAACGCGTATTCAAACCAAGTCAGGACTCTTTATAACCGTAGACTATGGGAAGCTTGCAACGCTGGCTTCAGACTTTGAATCCAAGGTTGAAGCCTCTATCGGGGTTCAACTTTTAAATCGCCTAGTACCCGTGATTGAAGTGGGGTTTTCCACCTTAAATCCTAGGACGGCCTTCGAGAATGGTACGTATGAAAGCACCGGAATCTATGGTCGTTTTGGCATCAATTATCTTATTCCATTTGATAACACGAATACGTACTACGCCGGGCTAAGGTATGGCCTGAGCGCTTTTGAGGACGAAGGTAACTACATCATTGAAAGCGATATTTTCGAAACTTACAGCATTCCCTTTGGGGAAAGTAGCCAAACTGCCACCTGGTTTGAGGTTGTTCTTGGATCTGAAAAAAAGGTGAGAAATTACAACATTTATTTAGGAGGTTTATTTAGGTTACGTTTTATCAGCACACGAGATAGATTTGTTCCTATTGATACCTATGCCATTCCTGGGTACGGCAGAACTTTAGATGAAACCGTTCCCGCTTTTAATCTGTATATTAAGTATCTCTTCTAGAAGCGGTCAGATGTAGCTGGTATTCTCTACCTATAGCAACGAGTAGTAAAGCGCTCAAAAATACTGATCCTTCCATCCCGAATGCTCCTCCAGTCAAATGATCGCTTTCCGTGTGAGTCACGATCTCGAAAATTCCTGCTCTTTCATTTCCTGAAACTGCAAAGCCTAGAATTGAGCCTTGGGTATAATTCCAGGTGAGATGAACTCCAATCGGAGCCCAGAGAGAAGAAAAGCGATAAAATAGCAGGGCCGCTAAAACACCAAAGAGATAGATGGAAATGAAACCGATAATGGTAATATTATCGTTAGCTAAATGAAGCAGGCTAAAGAGTAATGATGAGCCTAAGATACCTATGAGCCTGCCGTAAGAAGAACCGAGGGTATGTAATACGTATCCTCTGAACGCCAATTCCTCCGTTAAAGACACCAGAAGCATCAGTACAAAATACAAGGCTAGGTCAAAATAAAATCTATTAAACTGAAAGCTAAGAATATTGGCACCCACCATGATTGCACCACATACACTAATGAAAATAAACCCATATTCCAGTCCCCATATAAAAAATCGTTTATCCCAAACCATGTATCGGGGTAATGCACGGTATCCTTCAACGTTTTTGTAAAAAAGATAGCCTGCGGATGCAAATCCAAAAAGCAATAGGGTTTGAGAGAGGATGACTTCGTAGATGTTCTTTTTTTCAACATCAAGAATGGCCAAAAAAGGAAGATAAAATAAGAAGGTAAAAAATGAAGCAGCAAGAATATAGCATATAACCCTTAACCAAGCCGGAAGGTTAAACTCACCTTTATCCGCTAGATGTCCCACTCGTCATTCAGGATGCTTATGGCATGATGTGCGGTAAGATCATACTGACACGGCACTACGGAAACATAGTTATTGGCAATAGCCCATTCATCATTATCTTCACCTTTATCGTGGTTAATAAAGTTGCCTGCCATCCAAAAATACCTTCTTCCATAAGGATCATGACGCAGATCAAAATTTTCCTGCCACTTCGCATTAGCTTGCCTGCATATTTTGATACCTTTTATGGGTTCGTTTCTTTTAGGAGGTATATTTACGTTAAGCGCAACCCCCTTAGTAAGGCCTTTGTCCAATACGGTGGTTGCAATATTCTCAATATACTCTATCGCATGATCAAAGTCGGCATCATGGGAATAATCGCACAAAGAGAACCCTATTGCGGGCATACCCTCTAATGCGGCCTCAATAGCTGCCGACATGGTACCACTATATAAAACGCTAATGGACGTATTCGCCCCGTGATTAACACCGCTGACTACCAGATTTGGTTGTCGATCTTTTAGCACAAAATGCTTGGCTATTTTAACGCAATCCGCTGGTGTACCTGAGCATTCGTAGGCAGCGACACCTTCAAAAATATCATTTTCCTCTAAGCGTAGCGTATTGCCTATGGTGATGGCATGGCCCATCCCACTCTGTGGCCCGTCCGGAGCCACTACCACTACCTCACCCAGCTTTTTCATGGTTTCTACTAAAACACGTATCCCCTTTGAGGTTATCCCATCGTCATTGGAAATTAAAATAAGAGGCTTGCTCATTAATGGGGTTGGCTTTCAGATTTTTCGTAAAGAGAATTATAATAAGAAACCGCTTTTATCAGGTCGCCTCTGCGCTCAAGTTTCAACCGGTTGGTCTTTACAAACTTCTTCATTTGGGCGGATTTTTTTTTGGTTTTCCACAATAGGTCCTTTCTGTTTCCTGAAAACTTTTCTATCCTTCCATCGGGGGTTAGAAAATAGTAGGTAAATACCAGTACTAATCTATTGAAAGTGCCGCTGACCGCATAAGGGTAGCTGGTAACTTGATACTCTAGTTTTTCCCGACTTAGAAGCGTCAGCTTCTGCCCTTCATATACTAATTCGAAAATAATAGGCGCTTTGTAGTTGCCTCTTACATTGTAAGGCAAGACGTAAAACTGTCGGTATTGATTGGCCAATTGATCAAATATCTCAAAAAAGACAAGGCTCCTAGGTGTTACCGTAGTAATTGTACCCTCCCTAGTGTAAGTATGTTGCACAATGTCCTTGTCCATATCATACTTAATCCATCCTGCCAAAGTATCCCCCTCTACACGTACTACTTTACCCTCATGCCAGACTTCGTTGGGAAAGGTCTGCGCCATAATGCCGAAGGGTAACGCCAGTAATATGGTTACTAGACGTTTCAATCAGCTGTTTTCTTTCAAAATCTGATGCCCCATTTTATCTCGTTTAGTGGCCAGGTACTTCCGGTTGTGTTTATTTGGCGGAATCTCGATAGGTACCGTGTCTACTATTTCCAAGCCGTAGCCCATCAAACCTACTCTCTTTTTAGGATTGTTGGATATCAATTTTATTTTTCTGACCCCCAAATCGCGTAAAATCTGAGCCCCTACACCATAATCTCTTTGATCCATATCAAAACCTAATTTCAAGTTGGCTTCAACGGTATCTAGTCCCTCTTCTTGAAGCTTGTAAGCTTTCAATTTATTGACCAGGCCTATTCCGCGGCCTTCTTGGTTCATATAAAGCACTACCCCTTTGCCTTCTTTTTCTACCAGCTTCATAGCAGCATGCAATTGGCCTCCGCAATCACAGCGACAAGAGCCAAAAATGTCTCCGGTCACACAGGATGAGTGAACCCTTACCAAAACGGGTTCACCTGTTTGCCATTCTCCTTTTACTAAGGCCAAGTGATTATCTCCAGTACTCTTTTGTTCGTAAGCAGTAAGTTTGAAATCCCCATATTCCGTGGGCATATCCACAGTCTCTACTTTTCGTTCTATGAGGCTTTCCTGCTCAATCCGATATTGTATCAAATCTTCAATCGACACCAATTTTAAATCGAACCTCTCGGCTACTTTGATCAGATCCGGGAGCCGGGCCATAGAACCATCTTCGTTCATAATTTCTACCAACACTCCTGCGGGTTGAAAACCCGCTAATCTGGCAAAGTCAATGGTCGCCTCCGTGTGTCCGGCGCGCCGGAGTACACCTCCGGTTTTCGCTTTTAACGGGAAAATATGACCTGGCTTACCCAGTTCTTCCGGATTGGTGTTTGGATCGGCTAGTGCTTTTATTGTTTTGTACCGGTCGTGTGCGGAGATACCGGTAGTACAGCCGTGCCCTATCAAATCCACTGAAACCGTGAATGGCGTTTCAAAAGCGGCTGTATTTCTTCCCACCATTAAATCTAGACCTAGCTCTTCACACCTACTTTCTACCAGAGGCACACAGATCAAGCCACGGCCATGTGTCGCCATGAAATTAACAATCTCCGGAGTGATGCACTCCGCAGCGCAGATAAAATCGCCCTCGTTCTCACGATCCTGATCATCCACCACCACTACTACCTTCCCTTCTCTTATATCCTCTATAGCTTCTTCTATGCTATCAAGATTAATCTTATCTGACATTTATGTATGTGTTACACAATAAAAAAATAACTCCACCGCAAGCGTACCTGCTAGGTTCATGAGCTTATACTACTTTCCATAAGCAGAACATTAAATTTTAAATATGGTTCACCATCTTAAAAGGGCAGTTCTACTTGGAAACTACAATACCAAGCACCTTTGAAAGCTCCATTTCACTTTCTTTTAAACGCTGCTGGATATCGATCAGCCGCTCAGCCTCCGAATATTCTGTTATGCCTTTTAAATTTTCTTTATTTTCCTCAATAAGTCGCTGCACTATGGTCCTTTTAAGTCGAGTAATGTTCTGATAAACGGTATGATCTAAAAAGTCCTTTTCGTGAGGCACATGTATTTTATATTTATCTCGCCATACCGGACTTACTTCCCGTCGATCCGTAGTCAGATCAATAACTTCCTTTTTTATCTCAGCATTTTCATTTCGGATGAGATCATCGACATCTAGAATTTTTCCCTGCTCGTAAGCGCTCTTGAACAGTGAAAATATCTCTTTGAAAATAGGTGTGGAAAATTCAATGTCGCTGAGTTCATCCATTAAATAATGATAAAGTAAATAGTCCTCTTCCAGTTCCTGCTTGCCATAGTTAAGCAGAAGCCTGACTGTTTCTTTCTCCTGAATAAAAATATGGTCGACCGATACGGTAGCATCACTTTTATTTTCAGTAGAGACTAATAGATCTAACGGTTTTTCGGTAGAGTTATCCTTGGGTTGTTTTTTTCTTTGCTCGATCAGAAGTTTATTGAGCTCCCCTACTAAAACAGATTCTTCCATATCCAGACGACTGGCGGAATCCTTGATGTAAACCGCTCGTTTTATGGCATCAGGAATAATGGAAATGCTTTGGACTATCTCTTTTATAGCTTCTGCTTTCAGCAATGGATCTTTGTCTGCATCGGCAGAATAAAGGCTTAACTTAAAGGCTATAAAGTCCTGAACGTTTTCGGTTAGATACTTTTTAAAATCGGAGGTTCCCAAGCTTTGGGCATAACTATCAGGATCTTCACCCTCGGGAAACATGACCACCCGTACGTTCATACCGGCTTCTAAAATCATATCAATGCCCCTCAAAGAGGCCTTTATCCCAGCAGGGTCACCATCGAAGAGCACCGTGATATTAGATGAAAACCGGCTTATAAGCTTTATCTGATCGGTAGTAAGCGAGGTGCCCGAGGAGGCCACCACATTTTGGATATCCGATTGATGTAAAGAAATAACATCCGTATAGCCCTCAACTAAGTAGCAATTATCATTCTGACGTATACTTTGCTTGGCCTGATAAAGGCCGTATAGTACTTTACTTTTATGATAAATTTCACTCTCCGGGGAATTAAGGTATTTGGGTTTATCATCTTTTTTTAAGGTACGAGCTCCAAAGGCCACTACTTTTCCCGAGACATTCTGAATAGGAAAAATTACTCTCCCTCTGAATCGGTCGTACTGCTTACCACCCTCCTTACGCACCAATAAACCCGCTTTCTCTAAAAGATCTTCATTGTAGGCATTTTCTAAAGCCGTTTTACTAAAGGCGTTCCACTGATCCAAGCTGTAACCCAGTTCAAACTTGGTAAGCGTATGCTCTGTAAACCCTCTTTCTTTAAAATAACTTAACCCAATAGATCTACCTTCATCGCTTTCGTACAGGGTTTCTTTGAAATACTCTTTCGCATAATTCAGTATGATGTAGAGGCTTTCACGTTCATTCTGCTCCTGAACGTCTTCGTGGGTACGTTCGGTCTCCTCCACCTCTATTCCGTATTTGTTAGCCAGATAGCGTATGGCTTCAAGGTAGTTTAAACCATCGTGTTCTTCAATAAATGAGATAGAGTCACCGGCTTTTCCGCATCCGAAGCATTTATAAATGCCTTTATGCGGGGCGACAGAAAAGGAAGGTGTCTTTTCGTCGTGAAAGGGACAGCAAGCCCACAGGTTTTGCCCTTTCCGCTTTAAACTCACAAAATCAGAGACTACCTCCTCGATGTCCATCGCATCTTTAACACGCTGTATAGTCAGATTTGAGATCAAATTGATGCCTTTATGGCAAAGATAATTTTTTTAGGCAGTACACTCAGACTAAGGTCCATTCAATCTCAGGTCCATTTTATTCCGAAATACAGCCAACTTATTTACAGCTTAATTTGTTACTGTTAAGCGAAGGAAATAAGGTAAATTGCATTTTTTAATTAGTTGAGCATGACCTTTAAGGAAAGTGATGTTTTGAAAGCGCTATCAACGGTCGATGATCCTGACCTCAAGCAGGATCTGGTTACCTTGAATATGGTGAAGGATGTTGAGGTCTTTAGTGATGTTATTGAGTTTACCGTTGTGCTTACGACTCCGGCCTGCCCACTGAAAGAAATCATTAAAAACGATTGTATTGCCGCCATTCATAAATACCTAAGCCCTGAGCTGGAGGTGAATGTGATCATGACTTCTAACGTGACCACCGTGAGGGACAGCACCCCCTTGTTACCTGGTGTGAAGAACGTTATCGCCATTGCCTCAGGTAAAGGTGGTGTAGGCAAGTCAACGGTTACTGCGAATCTGGCGGTAGCCTTAGCCAATGAAGGAGCGAAAGTAGGTGTGATCGATGCCGATATCTTTGGTCCGTCTATGCCAACCATGTTCAATTGCGAAAATGAACAACCTAGCGTCAAAGAGATCAATGGTAA
>JBCCIX010000248.1:0-6707 GCA_039028075.1 Bacteroidota bacterium
CAGCAATTGAGGTTCAAACTCAACTCGAATATGAGCCGGTTTGGCAACAGAATCTGAAAAGATGATCATCGAATCACTAACATTCACGATCTCAAATTCTTTACTCACAGGATCATTGGTTACCTTTACTCTTCCAAAATTGAAAGCTCTATTCTTGGTTCTAACAGCGCCCATTTGAACCGGAAATTCATCTTCTATGGACTTGGGCTTAGGTTCGACGTACCCTTTAATGAACAGTCGTATCAACTCAGCAGATGAATTGAGCGTAACGGTTAAGTTCTTATTAAAAGCTCCAGGTCTATTTTTTGGGTTATACTGCGCTTGAATACTACCGTATTGACCGGGAGCTACAGGTTCGCGTGTCCAGGCGGGGGTCGTACATCCGCACGAAGCTTTTACGTTCGTGATTTGCACCGTATCTGGGCCATTATTTATAAAGCTAAACTCATGAATAACCGGGCCATCGACTTCCTTAATTCTTCCAAAATCATAGTTTTTTTCACTAAAAGTCAGAGTTTCCGTGATTTGGGCTCGAGCGAGAAGTGAACCCATTGAAAGAAGAGCAAAGAAAAATAGTTTATGCTTCATATTTCAAAAGTAAGCTTTCGCTGCAATTTCGAAAAAGTATTAACAGCTTGTTAACATCTAAAAGATAGTATTCTTACCATGGGCAAAAAGACTTCATTGTTAACTTGAATCTTATATTTGCGGAAAATCCTTATATTTTTTGCAGCATGGCTAGAATACTTACTGGAATACAAAGTAGTGGCAGACCTCATCTGGGCAATCTATTAGGTGCGATAATTCCGGCTATAGAACTCTCCAGGAATGCGCAAAATGAATCTCTTTTTTTTATTGCTGATCTTCATTCGCTAACCACCATCAAGGACGCTCAAGCGCGTATCGAAAATGTGAATGCCACCGCAGCGGCCTGGCTCGCTTTCGGATTTGATACAGAGAAAAATTTGTTTTACCGACAATCAAGAGTTCCCGAGGTAACAGAGTTGACCTGGTATTTGAACTGCTTCACCCCTTTTCCTATGTTGGCTAATGCACACTCCTTTAAGGATAAAGCTGAGCGACTATCAGATGTCAATGCCGGCCTCTTCACTTATCCAGTGTTAATGACCTCTGACATTATCCTGTACGACGCAGACATCGTTCCGGTTGGAAAAGACCAGAAGCAGCACCTGGAGATGACAAGAGATATTGCTAATGGGTTCAATCATCAATATGGTGAAACGTTTGTGGTCCCGGAAGCTAGAATTGACGATGCGGTAATGACGATACCTGGAACAGACGGAAAAAAAATGAGTAAGTCCTACGGTAATACAATTGATATCTTTTTACCGGATAAACCGTTACGCAAGCAGATTATGTCGATCTTAACGGATAGTACACCTCTGGAAGAACCTAAAGATCCAGATAAATGCCACGTTTTTGCCTTGTATCGACTTTTGGCCTCAGAACCGCAGATCGATGAGATGCGTCGTAATTATTTGGGTGGTAATTACGGTTATGGGCACGCTAAACAATCCTTATTCGAGTTGATTACCCGTACATATGCGGGCGAGCGTCAAGTTTTTAATGAGCTTATGGGGCATCCCGAAGAAATTAACTCTAGGTTGGTAGCCGGTGAAAAAAGGGCCAGTCTGATCGCTCGTGAGGTTTTAGCTAGAGTAAAGGGTAAGCTAGGTTATTAGATTGATTTCCACACTACCTCTGTGCCTTCAGAATCAATTAGTAACTCAATTCGTGTAGGGCCTGGTAGCAGGACAAGCTTGGTCTCCGAACTTTCATGCTCGTCTACTTCGATGTAAACGCCCTGGCCTTCGGCAGCGTGATAGGTGTTAGAATCGTCTTTGATAACTTTATCTGGGATATAAGCTATAGATAGTAATACATCATTATCAGGGCAGTATTCATCATGAACCTGATGGAAAGCTTCATCTAAGTAATCACCATAGTTAGCTTGAAAGGTGTCTTCCAAATGATGAACTTCCTCTTCCAGATGATCGTAGTCTGAGTGGCTGTAATCAAGATCATTCAACTCCAGTTTTTTGTCTATCAGCTTTCGGAGATCAGCATCAAGACTTAAAGTATCTATCATTTCTTGTTCGTTGTCAATTCTCAAGCTATGATCTTAAATTAATTGATCTTTTAAAAACACTGCCTCCATTTTGTTTCAAATGGTTATATAAATGTGTAATTCGCGCGGCCAGCGCTTGATTAATAGACGTAAAAAGTTCTTCACCATCAATGGAACAGCCTAAGAATCATGCTCTCGCAAGCCAAATGTTGAGTTCACCATAGCAACTATCACGATTTGTAGGATGGTGCGCTAGCTCTTCACGAAGCTATTCATCTTTATATACTTGCCACATTTTATGGATGTAAAGGTGACGAGTATTTAATTCAGATATGCATCAATTCCATGGAAGACAGATCTAGATTTTTTGCAAATTTACACGGACAAAAGATGTTAATTCTTTTGGAAAAGGAAACTTCAAAGCGTTATTTGAGGCTTTCGAAAAAGAGTACGGATAACGGGGTAACTTTATAATACATCATGAATCAGGAAATACTTGAAAAAGCCAATGTATGGCTGAAGAGTGATATTGACCAGGCGTCGAAAGATGAAATTAGTAAGCTTCTAAGCAATAGAGACGAATTAATTGATGCTTTCTACAAGGATTTGGAATTTGGCACCGGTGGACTGCGCGGGATCATGGGCGTAGGTTCAAATAGAATGAATAAATATACAGTGGGTATGGCCACCCAGGGTTTGTCAAATTATTTATTAAAGTCTTTTCCAGATCAGGATATCAAGGTAGTGATTGCCCATGACAGCCGCAACAACAGTCGTTTTTTTGCCGAAGTAACCGCAGATGTTTTTTCAGCTAACGGCATTCGTGTGTACCTTTTCGAGGATCTACGCCCTACACCAGAGCTGTCTTTCGCCATTAGACATCTTAAGTGTGAAAGTGGCGTAGTACTTACGGCTTCTCATAATCCCAAAGAATACAATGGTTACAAGGCCTACTGGAGTGATGGCGCTCAATTAGTACCTCCTCATGATAAAAATGTGATCGTTGAAGTGCAAAAAATTGCCGGAGTTGATCAGGTTAATTTTGAAGGTAATAAAGAACTAATTCAGTCAGTTGGAAAAGAAATCGATGATATTTATCTGGAAGAAATAAGGAAATTGGCTTTATCTCCGGAAGCAGTGGAGCAATACCACGATCTAAAAATTATATTTTCTCCCATTCATGGTACCGGTGTAACGCTGGTACCCCCAAGCTTGAAAGCCTTTGGTTTTACCAACGTCACTGTAGTAGCAAGTCAGGCCGTACCTGATGGCAACTTCCCTACTGTGGTTTACCCAAACCCCGAAGAGAAAGAGGCTTTAACTCTAGCGCTAAAGAAAGCGGAAGAGATAGATGCCGATCTCGTGCTAGCCACAGACCCCGATGCCGACCGCGTTGGTATTGCGGTAAAAAACAATAATGGTGATTTCGAACTTTTGAATGGTAACCAAACCGGCAGCCTCTTGGTTTACTACATCTTGGAGCGTTGGAAAGAGCGTAACTTGTTCAAGGGCAACGAGTTTGTGGTCAAAACGATTGTCACTTCAGATTTAATCGCCAGGATAGCAGAAGCATACGACGTAGAGTGTTTTGATACGTTAACTGGGTTCAAGTACATCGCTTCGCTGATCAAATCGTTGGAAGGTCAGAAGCGGTACATTGTAGGAGGCGAGGAAAGCTACGGTTACATGATCAGCGACTTTGTAAGAGATAAGGATGCCATAGCTTCTTGTGCCGTAATTTCTGAAATGTGCGCCTACGCTAAAAGTAAAGGACAAAGCTTGTACACTATGATGATTGAAATGTACCAGCGTTTTGGTTTTTATAAGGAGACACTGGTTTCTTTAACTAAAAAAGGCAAATCAGGAGCGGAAGAGATTATTCAAATGATGGCCGATTTTCGTAGTAATCCTCCTTCAACTTTTGCCGGTTCAAAAGTAATCCAAGTCATTGATTACCAAGAAAGTATTGTAAGAGACTTACTCTCCGGGCAAGAAACTCAAATTGATTATGACAAGTCTAATGTACTTCAGTTTTTTACTGAAGCAGGCTATAAAATCTCGGCGCGCCCTTCGGGTACTGAACCGAAAATCAAATTTTATGTGAGTGTAAATCAGAACCTAGTCAAAAAAGAAGATTTTGAAAGTACAGCGGAGGCATTGGACCAATTGATTGTAGCGATCAAAAATGATCTGGGCATCTAACCCGTTGGTTAAAGTTGGTTTAAGCGGTATTTTTTAGTTGTAGACAGTTGAGCTAACTTCGCAGTTCTTATGAAAAAGGTAGCTTTCTATACCCTAGGTTGCAAACTAAACTTTGCAGAGACATCCACTATTTCGAGGAAGTTTGAAGAGAAAGGGTATCATAAAACAGAATTCACCGATAATCCTGACATCTTTATCATCAATACCTGCTCGGTTACCGAGAATGCCGATAGAAAATGTCGAAAAGTGGTAAATGAAGCTCGTAAGATTTCACCTGAGGCTTATGTAGCCATCATAGGCTGTTACGCCCAATTAAAACCAAGGGAGATTTCCGAAATTCCAGGAGTAGATGCGGTGCTCGGTGCCGCCGAGAAGTTTCAACTGATCGATCTTTTAGATGGTTTTGTTAGGCCCTTTAAACCTACAGTTTTGGCCGAGGAAATAAAACAAGCTACCGTCTACAATTCTTCTTACTCTATCCATGACCGGACCCGAACATTTCTAAAGGTACAAGATGGATGTAATTACAGTTGTACGTTTTGTACGATCCCGCTTGCTCGTGGAAGAAGCAGGAGTGATACCATCGAAAATGTAGTTAGTTCCGCTCAAAATATTGCTCGTTCAGGGGTTAAAGAAATCGTACTTACCGGCGTTAATACGGGAGACTTTGGCATCCGAAATGAACGAAGGGAAGACCGCTTCATTGATCTTATAAAAGCGCTTGATGAGCAAGTTAAAGTTGAACGATTTAGGATATCATCAATTGAACCAAACTTGTTAACCGATGAAATCATTCGTTACGTGGGTGGTTCAAAAAAGTTCGCTCCCCATTTTCATATTCCCCTCCAATCGGGATCAAACCGTATTTTAAAGCTCATGAAGCGACGCTACTTACGTGAGTTATACATAGATCGTATTAATTCTATCAAAAAACTAATGCCCCACTGCTGCATTGGTGTAGACGTTATTGTCGGATTTCCCGACGAAACCGAAGATGATTTCCTCGAAACCTATCATTTCCTAAATGAACTCAATATTTCCTATTTACACGTCTTCACCTACTCAGAACGTGCAAACACGCGAGCAGCAAAAATGTCTAACTCAGTTCCCTTAAGAGTTCGTAATAATCGATCAAAAATGCTACGCTCCCTGAGTGAGAAAAAAAGGCGGCAGTTTTACAATGAGCATTTGGGAAGTCGACAAACCGTGCTTTGGGAAAACGACCAGGAGGAAGGAATGATGCTCGGTTTCACCGGTAACTACATTAAAGTAGCCGATAATTACGACCCTTTGCGCATCAATGAACTAGAAGAAGTGAATCTACACGAAATCAATAGTAGCGGACGCGTTCGAGTTCAAGAAGTAAAATTCTTCGCTGGTGTTTAACATTTACCTGCGTCCTCCTGTTTTACTGAAAATAATTTATGGCATTAAAAGTAGGAGATACAGCACCGTCCTTTCGTTTACCATCTACGGATGGTAAGTCATTCAATTCAGAGGATATCAAAGAGCCGCTGGTATTATTTTTTTACCCCAAAGATTTCACTCCAGGCTGCACAAAAGAAGCATGCTCATTCAGAGACCACTTTAGTTTTTTCAAAGAGTTGGACATTCAAGTCTACGGTATCAGCACCGATACCATTTCCAAACACCTAAAATTCAAAAAAGCCCATGACCTACCTTTTGATTTGCTATCGGACCCTGCCGGTAGCGTGTGTAAGCTCTATAAAGCCCATGTACCTATTCTCAACATAGCGAAACGCGTTACCTATCTAATTGATTCAAAGAAAAAAATTGCTGCGAGTTACAGTGATTTGTTGGGAGCTGGAAAACATATTAAGGCAATGATCAGCAAAGTAAGGAAAGCTAATCCAGAAGCTGACCATCTTCCATAATCAGTTTTCTATCGGCCATTTGGGCGAGTTCGGTGTTATGGGTAACAATGACGAAAGTCTGGCCTGTTTTATTTCTTAACTGAAAAAACACATCATGGAGGCCCTGAGCATTTTTGGAATCCAGATTTCCGCTAGGTTCATCAGCAAATACGATGGAAGGCATATTGATAAGTGCCCTAGCTACAGCCACTCTCTGTTGTTCCCCGCCAGATAATTGCGCTGGTTTATGCTGTTCTCGGCCCTCAAGCCCCAACTCCCTTAGCAACTCTTTTCCCCTGCTCTCTACTTCTGTTTTACTATCTCCTTTTATATAGCCTGGCATACATGCATTCTCTAATGCGGTAAACTCAGGCAAAAGGTTATGAAATTGAAAAATAAACCCGATTTCCCGATTTCTAAACTTTGCTTTCTCGCTAGCTGAAAAAGCATTGATATCCGTGGTATTCAGTGATACTAGCCCGCTATCCGGGGAATCCAATAGACCCAAAATATGTAACAAAGTACTTTTTCCAGCGCCAGAA
>JBCCIX010000249.1:0-6694 GCA_039028075.1 Bacteroidota bacterium
AAAATCCGTCGTCCATTTTGCTCTCGTCACTGTCGGGGAAGAAAATCTGCTGTCCATTTTGCTCTCGTCACTGTCGGGAAGAAAATCCGTCGTCCATTTTGCTCTCGTCACTGTCGGGAAGAAAATCCGCCTTCATTTTAGTCTGCGTCAGGTTTTTAGTCAAAATTTGGTAATCGGTTGGAGAAAATGAGCGCTTTTTGAATTAGTCTCTCCAGATCCCTGTCCTCTAGCTCTTCGAGATTGGTCATCTCCAAGCATATATTACTGAATGGATCATTCTGATCGTGCGAATACTCCTTTTCGAATGCCCTAAAAATCACCGGCGCTACTCCATAGTTACTTCCACTTTTTCTACTAAACCTAACCTTACTGGATTCAAATGACGCTAAGAATCCTTTGAAAAACCTGCCTTTTGGCCCAACACTTCGTTACTCAGAATTTCAAAAGCCTCGATTTGAACCAAAAATCCAGTTTTGCAAAGGATGCTATTATTTTGCCTGGATAGTGTTATAAATACACGGATGGGCCCTTAGTTGAGGGCTGCGGAGTTTTAGTGGAGGGTCGCGGAGGTTACCTTACCAACACCTTACCCAAGCGGTCAATCTGATGATGGAGCGATTTTTTTTAGCTAGATGAAAAATTAATTAAAAGTGGATATTCATTTTTATTGTGTTTAGATTTAGGTTAACTTGATAAGTGAACTTTTAATTAATCACCCAACGCATCATTAATCTAAAATGAGACCAGCCATACCTTTATCAATCTGTTTGATTGGAATTAGTTTAGTGTATTTACTTACCGATCATTCAATTGAGACCCGCGAAGAAAATCTCCCCGATGTTCGTTCATCCATTCAAGAAGTAAGAAATGAAGTAACATTCAAACCCTCGGGATTTTTAGAGAATAAAGGACAGTGGGAGGATGCTTCCATTCGATTTCTTTTGGAAAAGCCGGGGCTTAGCGTAATTCTGGGGGAAGATTATATCTTTTATAAGCTGGACTATTTTAATGCCACTTCGGAAGGGAATAACTATTTTAATCATCACGTCAAAGTACTGCTGGAAGGTGCAAACCGTCAATCAAAAGTAGTTATTGAGGGTAAAAGTCAGGATGACCGTAACTATTTCCTGGGGGGCGCTCCTACCACCGATGTCCATCACTACCAAAAGGTGGTATATGAGGATGTGTACCCCGGCATCGATCTGGTTTTTGAAGCGTACGATCCTGAAAATGAGAAATTTGGATTTAAGTACAGCTTCATTGTTCATCCCCATGCCAATCCTGATCTGATCCAGCTAAAATATGACGGCCAGGAAGACCTGACCACTCAAGAAAAGCATTTGGTCGAGGCGTCTGAGTCCGGGATCACTGAAATCAATCGTTTGGCTATACACACCTCAGGCGGGATCTTCGGTGAGGAGCTAAGCCAGGTCTACACACTCAAAGGAGGAATACGCACAGCGGTGGATGCAGCATTTAAAGTAGTTGACAAGCGCAACGTCAGAATCAAATTGGATGAATACAGCAAAAAAGAAACCCTGGTGATAGACCCGGAGGTCGTGAGTGTGGTTTTAAGAAGGGCTACTTATTATGGTTCTGAAGGAACAGATAGAATGAACAAGGTAGATTTGGTAGATTCAGGTATCAAGAAAAATATAGTGGTCATAGGGACCACATCCGGAACGCTCGTAAATCTTTCTACACCTTCTTCTATACCGATGCCATTTGATACGGCAATTAATGGCAATAATGATATGATCATTGCCAAGTTTAGCCCTGATCTAAGCAAGTTGCTTACAGCCACATATTACGGTGGGGATGGTGAGGAAGATGGCCTTGCCATTAGTTATATCGATGACGGTAACATTATTATTGGTGGCTATACCTCTTCAACCAACTTGCCTCTTGACAATTCCGACAATGACAATGACAATAACTATAAAAGTTTGGGTGGTGAAGATATGGTGGTGGCCTCATTTGATAGTACATTATCCACACTGAATTGGGTTTTTACGCTTGGTGGTGCTGAAAATGAGCGGGTAAATGATCTGATTTTTCATAATAATCAAATCTTCGCCGTTGGAACCGCAGCTAGTGAAAATCTACAAACAGACGAGGGACGTCCTCTCAGTAAAGATGAAAATACTTCGACCCCTGCTAGTGATGCGATCGTTGCCAGTATCAATGCTCAGAAAGGAACAAGCGATTGGATAATAACAAGCAATTGGATAAGTTACTACGGGAATGACAGAGCCGACGAAGGAAATGGTATTACTGCTTTTGACAACAAGGTATATATTACCGGACAGATCATCGAAGGTACTAGAGACGATAAATCTTTCGTTGCAGAATTTGAGGCCAACAACGGGAATATACGAGCAACTAAGAGTTACACTGATTTTGGATCTAAGTCCAATGATATCGCCATTAATTCTGACGGCTCTCTTTTGGCTTTATCAGGAGTAATAGAAGCAAATCATGACGGCTTAACGGGTATTAGTAATGGTGCCCAAACCACTTATGGTGGAGGGGACAGTGATGGGATCTTATTGGTAGTAAATACCAATGATCTTTCCATCAATTGGTCTTCCTACCTGGGAGGTAATAACAATGATAACTTATTAACGGTAACTTTTGACTGTAATAACAATGTATTAGCCGCGGGTAATTCAAGAAGTACCTCTAACATTTCTACCGACCTATTATACAATTCATACAATGGAGGTGGTAACGGTGAAAATGATACAGGGGATGCCATTATGGTAAAATTCAGCGAGTCTGGTGAACAATTATGGTGGTACTACTTTGGTGATAAAGCAGATGAAAGGGCTTTTGATTTAAGTCTGGGAGAGAATGGGGAAATTTTGTTAGTAGGGGAAACGAGCAGTCAGGATGGAATTACCACTCAGGGGCTGATCGACCCAGTTTATGATGAAATTTATATAGATAAAGATAAAGGTGGAAACGTAGGATTTATTTCCACCTTCTGTGATTTAATTATTGACGAAGTACCGCGTGGATTGACTGTCCCTCTGGGAGGGGAGGCCAGCTTTAGCATTGGTACTAACTTCTGCGGTATGATCAATAGCTATACCTGGACAAAGGACGAGGTTCTCATTTCTAATAATAGTGATGTTGGTTTTGGTTCAGTTAAAGGAAGTGCTACCGCTAAACTGGATATTGAATCCGTAACACTTGCATCTGAAGGCGAATATTGTGTGATCCTCTCAACTACATGTGGAACGGATACGCTATGTGCGTCCCTTGATGTGGTATCCCTGGAGGGAACCGGGGTTTGCCTGGATCAGGAATCCTCATTGAATCTTCCCGGAGTAAATCAACAAACGATAGAACTTACCTTTCCAGACCTGGAAGCAAACGACACCATTAGTAATGCATCGTACACATGGTCCGTTACGGCTGAGTCCGGGGATCCAGATGGGGCTAATGATGTCATCGCAGGGTCGGTGGGGAACTTCCCAGAAACTTTACCTTTGACTAGAGCGAATCTCCACAACATTTCCATTATGCCCACTGCTTCAGGTACTTATACTTATCGATTGGATTTTACTTATGAGGATAGTAGAAGGAATCCCACTACGGTAACGGATTTTATTGAGAAAACAATAACCGTTGATTCTTTTCCGACATTATTAGACGATATCAATGATCCACCCAATGAAATTTGTGAGGGTGAAGAGGCATCCTTTTCATTGAAAACAGATGTTCATATCTCTAGTCTTGAAGTTACCAGAATTGATGGTAATACTGATCTTACGGAGAATGGTTTTGATATCAACATTAGCGGCTCTTCGGTTAATTTAGTTTTTAATTCATTTGACAACCCAACCACCCAATCGATAAAAGCTGAATATGAAATAATCCCCACCTCGAATCGCGGTTGTTTAGGTCCTGCTAATACCTTAATTATCACCGTATTTCCTAATCCTAAACTAGAAATCCAGGTAGATAAAGACACAATTTGCAGCGGCCAGAATGTTAGTATAGATTTCTCTGCTTTATCATCTCCGGATGATCAAAGCAATGATGAAACAGAGATCACCTGGACAAGATTAGCAAATCCGGGTATTTCAAATGAGCCCGGCAATCCGGTCACCGTTAGCAACTCGGGTACCATCGATGAAATTCTTACGAATAGTACAGATCAGGTTCAAACAGTAACTTATCAGTTAGAAGGGCTTTCCAATGGATGTGATACAACACAGACCATTTCCATAGCAGTATTGCCAGAAGCTCAATTGAATTTTAATACCGGCGAAGTGACCGGATGTAGTGGAGACAATTTTATGCTTGATTTAGGCATCACAACCCGGGACATGCCTGCGCAACTTGAGGTCATTTTTCAGGATAATCCCAACATTGAAGGAGATGTAGGAGGAACCTTCTCTCTGGATGCTAATAGCACCGTAGATGTTGCCTATATATTAACTAACCCAACCAATACAGAACGATCGGTGATGGCTACCATTACTCCTTATTTTGTGGTGGAAGATGCTGTGGAATGCCGGGGTAAATCCGAGGATTTTGAGTTCATTGTTTATCCGATCCCTTCATTGACAAACGGCACCCTTAACATCTGCGAAAACGTTGATTTCTCTTTTGATCTAAACGCTTTAAGTAATGGAGTTTCAGGGACATCATTTGACTGGAGTATTTTTTCTTCTACAGACAATGTGAATGGAGCATTATCAGGAAGAGGCAGTACCATTTCCCAGAAGCTTTCATTGAATGACGGCATTGAAGGTGAGGTAGTTTATGAAGTTTCGGCTTCAGCAGCAGGATGTGTGGCTGACCCTTCATTCATCACTATTACTGTATTGGGAGAGCCTGAAATTAGTTTTTCAACAGATCCTGTAACCGCGGAGATATGTGATACAGATGCTTCTCCGGTAACCATCACCACTTCTTTCACCGGAACCAGCTTGGATAATATCAACTCCATTCAGTGGTTCCAGGGTGACAAGATACTTACCGGTGAAACCAATCAAAAGTTGCAAGTAAGCGAGGCTGGAGTCTATAAAATAGAAGTAGAAAGCAAAGGTGGGTGTGTTGTAGAAGATTCAATAGAAATAGTTGAAGTAGAGCGGGCTTCTGTTTCAATCACTGCACCGGCAATGAGTGAAACATGTGTTAACAGTGATTTTACCCTGGAAACCGAAATTACAGCAGGCGTTGCAGACTCCTATCAATGGCTGCAGGATGGGGTTGAGATTGCCGGGGCTACATCGGAAACGCTGGTCGTTAATTCAGAAGGAAACTATCAGGTAGTAGTCAATGGCTCGGGTACTTGCCCCGATACCTCTTCCGTAGTAAACCTGTCTTTTTTTCCACAGCCAATTCCAACTTATGAGGTTGTTGATGCGGTTTGTCCAAATTCAGTGCTAAATCTTTCAGGAAGAAATGACAATAGTAATGCCATCATAGCTCAAGTTGAATGGTCAGTAACAGGGGATTTGCCCCTGCCAGTCTTTAGTTCACCTAACAACCTAACTACTGACTTGGAGTTTGGAGAAAATCAGTCCGGAACTGATCGGGAATACCAGGTCATGTTGAAACTAACCACAGCTAATGGATGTGTTGATTCCCTGGTCCAAAGCGTAACCAATGATAGTAGGCCTTTAATAGCTTTTAATTTCGATTCTCAAAATTGTCCGGACACGATCTCATTGGGTACCCAGGAAACCTTGAACGCCACCGGCTACTCATGGGAAATCCTTACGAATCAGGATAGTGTTGCTATTAGTGACCCCACCAGCGCAAATCCTAAGTTTATAGTGTCCAATGCGGGTAACCAAACACTGGAGATTGAGGTAAAGCTTACTGCCACCAATGATGCAAACTGTGAGGATGCGTCCATACAGGTTTTGACGGTATCTCCTAAGCCTCAGTTGGAAATTGGAAAAGATGCTACCTCTGGCTGTCCAGGTGACTTCATCAACCTTACTTCCAATGGTTCTGATCCTGGGGAAGGCCTTTCCTTTTCCAAAATTGCCTGGACGGCAAATGGGGATACCATTGGTGATGGCACAGATACCTCCTTAGCACTGGTCAATAATGGGGTGACGGATTCAATTTACCAGATTATTCTTCGAGGGGAGAATACGACCGGCTGTAGTAGCCAAGACACGATTGAGGTAACGGCACATCCGAATGCGGAATCACAAATAGTGTTAGATCCCGATGACTCCACAAGTGCTTGCGCACCATTTACGATCAATGAGACGATCATTTCATTGGTGGACCATCAGGAGGCCAATACGGAGAATTATTCATGGAAAGTAGTAGACAGTGAGGGAATGGTCATTGTTTCTTCGGTAGGAATTGTCCCCCCTACGTATGAAATCACCACTCCGGGCACTCAAATAACCTATCGGTTGACTGCTAATAGCCTTAATGGGTGTGAAGAGGATGAGGCTACCATCGTTTTCAAATCTTTTCCTGAAATTAAGGCCGATTTCTCTTTGCCGGAAGAAACTATTTGCGGAGGTGATACGGTCACCTTTACGAATTCAAGTACCAATGCAGCAAGTTTTTTGTGGAATTTTGGCGATGGAAGTACCTCTTCGGTAGCATCACCGTCTCATGTTTTTGAAAATACTTCATTTACCGAAGATGCAACCTATCAAGTGAAGCTCACTGCTACCTCATCAGATGGATGTAGTGATACCTTTAC
>JBCCIX010000250.1:0-6624 GCA_039028075.1 Bacteroidota bacterium
GAATCACAAATAACCAGGGGGAAGTATCGATTCTATAGGCATAGCTATCCAGCCATTTCCTTACCGTGAAATAAGTGAAGGGTAATGAAATATGATATGCATTGGATGAATTAGCTTTGAAGCCATGAAGCAAATTTTAATGGCGTGTATATTGGCATTCCCTGGGATAGGCCTAAAAGCCCAATCCCCGGAGTTAGGTCAATGGCGAGGTATTATTGAATACCAGGACGAAGCGGTTCCGTTTGAGTTCAAAGTAGAGAGAGAGGCGGACCAACTGATCATTACCATCGAGAATGGAGAGGAAACGATCAAAATTGAAAACTCAACTATCGAGGGGGATTCGATCATTATTCCATTGAAACCCTTTGATGCATGGCTTAAAGCCAAGGTAGATCAGCATCAGATGGAGGGATTTTGGCGGAAAGGGTACCGCACTAGGGGAATACCGTTCAAAGCTCAGTATGGTGCGCCACGTTTTGAAAGAGGTACCAAAAAGGGATTAAAGAAGGTCTCCGGTAATTGGAAATTGGAAATAGAACCTCCTTCAGGCCTTACTTATCCGGCGGTAGGGATGTTAACGAGCAAAGACGGATTAGTAACCGGTACGTTTTTAACAGAGGTAAGTGACCTGCGGTACTTTGAAGGTGTCCTTTTCAACGACTCAATATTTATGTCGTCCTTTGATGGAGCTCATGCCTTTTTATTCAAAGGGACATTTGATCAGAATAAGATCTCTGGGGAGTTAGTTTTAGATAATAAATATTCTGAAGCGGTATCGGGAGTAAAAAGTGAGACCGCTTCAATACCCATTGCCTTTAAGGAAGTGCCCTCAGGGAATCGGCCGTTTTATAACATTCTTTCGGCTGGAGACCCTGAGGTAAAAATTGAGGAGGACGACTACTTCAATAAAGTACTTGTACTACAGCTTTTTGGAACCTGGTGTCCCAATAGCATGGATCAAACTCTGTTTTTAAGGGACTGGTATGCGACCAAGCCGGAGGCTGTAGATATACTAGCGGTTACGTTTGAGCCTAATTTTTCAACGACTTATGGGAATAAACGTATTTCCGATTATAAGTCTAGTATGGATTTACCCTACCGGGTAAGTTTGGGAGGTGAGCTTAGCAAAGGACAAGCTGCACTTGCTTTACCACACATAGAGAAGATCAACGCGTTCCCCACACTCATACTCGTTGACAAGCAAGGCTTTATTCGGTATGAGTTCAGTTATTTCAATGGCCCCGCCACCGGGCAATACCACAGTGCCTTCATTGAGAAATTCGAAGAGTGCATTGTAGAGCTTTCATCGGAATAGTTCTTTCTTTATTCTCCTTATACCGAGCTCCTTCACATAAAAAGACGACTTATCATCGGCTCTTCAAATTCATATTTTTGTCAGATCACTTCTCCTGAGATTCGACTTTACAGGTTGAAAGGCCAAATGGAGCGTAAAGTGGACAGAAGCTAACCATACTGGTTAGCACAAAGATTCCTGCCAACGCCAAGAGTACAATACCGAGTGTTCCCGAAATAACGTTGGTTAGAAACAATACCGAAATTATTGCAGCAATGATCACCCTCACGATCTTATCTGCTGATCCCATATTCTTTTTCATGATAGTTGTTTTTTTAAATTGACAAGTTCTCGATGAGAAGTACTATGCCAGTTACGACTCCAACGCATAAAACGCAGACCAGCGACAGTTTAAGTACTTTGTTCACCATTTTAATACAAATCTAGATGATGAAATTGCCGAAAGCAGTGACTAGAGTCACAGCTACAGCAGATGAATGCCAGTCGGCAATAGCTTGATTTGTCCTTCGACCTCAAGTTTCTTCAGGACCCGGCTTATCACTTCCCTTGCCGTACCTAGCTCACTTGCAATTTCCCGATGCGACATTTTGATGGGATTATTACCGGTGAGTGTAATCCGTTTTTCTAGAAAGTCGTAGAGCCGAGTATTCATCTTATTAAAAAGCAGGTGATTGATGGTATCGAGCAGTTCAGCATAACGTAAATTATACTGTTGAAAAAATAAACTATTAAGGTCAGTGAATTTGTGAGTCCACTCTGCTACAAGATTAGTAGGTAGGAGTAATACCTTTGAACTCTCTTCAGTTTTGGCCAGCACTGTGCTAGGGTCGTTTTTAAGACTTGCAGCAAAAGACATAATACAACTTTCTTTAGGACGGATATAATAAAGAAGTAGTTCTTTTTCCTTAAATCGGGAGAATACCTTGATTAACCCTACGAGAACTACAGGTATAACTTTTACGTACTGTCCTTCCCTCAAAAGCGTTGTGTCTGGTGGAAAATTTTGAACAGTACCCAGCTGTACGATCTCGGAAACTAAGTCCTCATTTAAATGCCTGAAAGCTTCTCTTACCTGCAACTCGGTGCTTTGTTCCATAGTGGATTAAAGGAAGTGAACACCTAAGATAGCAGAAGTCATGAAATGATGAGGCGATTGCCTACGAAAGAAAAAAGCCAATCAGGAACGATCGGCTTTTCTTTTCAAGGGTTGGTTGTTTTCTTAAATGGCTTTCTTAATCGGAGATTCTTTAGTGGAACTGGTAGAGTTCAATTCAATTTTACTGAGACCCTGGCCCATTTTACATTTACCCTCAAATTTGGCACCTGATTCCACGATCAGTTTATTAGTGACAATATCTCCCAATATTTTACAGCTGGGCTTTAAGGTCAAAATATCTGTGACTTCAATGGAGCCTTTCACCTCTCCTTCAACTTCAGCGACTTGGGCCAGTACTTTACCATCTATAATGGCTGAAGGTCCAATTGCCACTTTCGATTTCGAAATTACATCACCGATGATCCTGCCTTCTACCCTGATGTTTCCGTATGTTTGAATGTTCCCAGAAAAAGTACTTCCTTTTCCTATGATATTGTTGGAATTCAGTGCGTCCTGAGGCACTTTATCATCTTGTGTGTTGCTTTTAAACATGCTAGTGTTAATTTTAAGGTATTTAGATGCGAAAGTATTGATAATCAGCTGTAAACGTTCCACCTACTCTTTCGGCTGCAATATTAGCGGTTAAATAGACAATAGATAAGTTGTAAATTGAAAAAAATGATGGATTTTTCTCCTCTGATTATTGGAGCTATGCGCTTGGGTTCGTGGGGAGTAGGTTTCGACACAAAAAATTTTCACTTCTTTATTAAGGAATGTATAGATCTCGGTCTTAATACTTTCGATCATGCAGACATTTACGGCGATTATACTACGGAGGCCGATTTCGGTCAAGTCCTGAAAAAAAATCCGGGCTTACGCGATGAGGTGAAGCTCATCACGAAGTGTGGTATTAAAATGATTAGCACCAATCGGCAGCATCATCAGATTAAATCTTACGATCTTGGCGCAGTTCATATAAAGGCTTCCGTTGATAACTCGCTTAAAGCATTAGGGACGGATTATATTGATTTATTACTATTACATCGTCCTGATTATTTAATGGACCCCAATGAATTGGCTGAGGTTTTCCGAGAGCTACGAAAGGCCGGTAAAGTCTTGAATTTTGGAGTATCTAATTTTTCTTCGAGCCAATTTGATCTGCTGAATAGGAAGTACCCGCTGGCCACAAATCAGGTAGAGGTATCTCTCCTGCACCGGCATGCATTTGACGATGGTACGCTCGATCAGTGTTTGGATCTTGGGATAGCTCCTATGGCCTGGTCACCCTTAGGTGGTGGGGCTCTTTTTCAAAAATCGGAGGATGAATCCATAGGTAGAATTCGGAATACGAGCAATCAATTGTGTGAGAAGTATTCATGTCAGTTAGATCAGTTGCTGTATGCTTGGATTGTAAAGCATCCTTCAGGGATAGTTCCAGTAGTAGGTACCAGTAACTTGGATCGTATCAAGAGGGCTAAAGAGGCATTAGAAATTAGACTGTCCAGAGAAGACTGGTACAGACTCTGGTCTGCAGCATCAGGTACCGAGGTGCCCTAAAGTAATAGTTTGACTTCATACTTGACATAAGGTGCTCAAACATTATATTAATGACGACTTCACAAGGTCATTCCCCTCCGGTTCCATCCATTACATTACTCATTTAGTACACTGACTATGGCACTCGATAAATACTCCTTTTTTCAAAATGTATTTGATGTAGTTAGGCTAATCCCCAAAGGAAATGTAACTACTTATGGTGCAATTGCTCACTACCTAGGGGCCAAAGGTAGTTCGCGAATGGTAGGTTGGGCTATGAATGCCAGCATTCCGGAGGAAAATATACCCGCGCATCGGGTGGTAAACCGGATAGGTGTATTGACAGGGAAACATCATTTTGCTACACCTACCTTAATGAAAGAGCGGTTAGAAGCTGAAGGTATTAAAGTTAAGAATGACAAGGTAGTTCATTTTACCGAGGTATTCTGGGACCCTTCAGAACACCTAAAAATCTAAACAGGCATCCCAAAAATATAAAATTATCCCAATATGGGATGGTCGGAAGCAGTAAAACCCTCAATACGCTTAAATAGGGCCGATTGCCTTTTTGGTATTCAGTTTGTCACTAGGATGGCATAGCAAAAACATCAATTATGAAACCATTGACTTTAGTTTTATCTCTCCTGGTAGGAACTGTATTAGCAAACGATAATCCATCCGTAGAACTGCTACGTTCGGAATACCAAAATCATAGTGTTCTAACCTTTAAAATCGATAAAGAACTTATTGGTGCCACACTGAAAATAGTAGATGCTGACGGAGTCGTGATTTCAACCACTATGCTATCTAAGAAAAAAGAAACATTAGATTTTAGCGATCTCCAAAACACAGAATACATAGTGAGTTTAGAAAAGGATGATTTTCAAAGGGTTTTTAAAATATTCAATGACATCGAGTTTGGAGTTCTTTATGAAAATTATAGTAAATAAAACTCAATAGGTTAGGAAGAGTCAATCTACAATAAAATCGTTGTTTGGCTTACTCCTTCAGAAAAATTGTGCTGTGCTAGTTTAGTTGGTTTTAATGTACAGCTTGGCCGTCCTTACTACGAGGGCGGCCATTCTTTTTAATCACCTTATATAAAGGGAAGAAAAAATTTAGTGATGAATTTGCCTGTTACTTCATTCTTGGTTTGGGATCAACAGCAGGTAGACGATTTGAATCATCATCTAAAGCGGCAAAATTTCGTAGGCTTCAAATAGTGGTTGACCTCAAGTCCCTTACCGGTGCGTATAATGTTACGTCTATATTTGGGATAAAAATTCCAATTTTGGGAAATATAATGTCTTCGGATGCATCTTTTTAAGCCGATGAGTGCATTTCCAGTTTGGCATTTCTTTTGACCATTGAGGTAATCAAAACAATGAAGTCATGAAATACTTACTAACACTCGTCATCATTTTCAACTCTATTGCTTTTGTCAGCGCTAATAATGATCCCGAGGTCAGGTTGGTCAAGTCCGAACTTAAAAACCTATTCACGTTTAAAGTGGACCGTTCTTTACTTGGAGCTAAAGTAGAAATGGTGTACTCTAATGGTGACGTAGTGACTATAGAAAAACTCGAGCGGAGAAAAATGATCATCGATTTTTGCGATGTCAAATTGGGTGATTACATGGTTAAGATATCGAAAGAGGGTTATTCTAAAAATTTCCTTGTATCCAAGGATGCTGTTGAAGGTGTTTTGTGCGATGATAAATAACGATGCTTGCACTAACCTTTGAATTTTCCTGAAAAACAGAACGGACCGAAACTATTTTCAATTGTGAGGGCCTTTGCACCTTTTTTCATTGGTTCTTAGAAAGAGATATCACTGGACTAGTTCGGTAGGATCTAATGGTTTGCGAAATTATAATACCGACGGTAATACAGATCAGAACTAATATAGCAACCGCTGGTATCCACCACGAAATATTAATTCTAAACGCATAAGTCCTGAGCCAGCTGTTTCCTATCAGGTAGATTACTGGCAAGCTGACCAATGAGGCCACTACAGTTATTCCTGCAAAACCTTTACCTAACAGGTAAAATATGTCAAAGAGTTCAGCCCCCAGTGTTTTTCTGATACTTATCTCTTTAATCCTCTGGGCAGCTAAATAATAGGCTAAACCAATGAGGCCCATGGAAGCCACAAAAACAGCTAATGCCGAAAACAGGGTAAACGCTTTCATATATTGATTATCATTGGCATATTGATGAGCATAGAAATCATCAAGATAAAAATAATTAAAAGCGTTTCCTGGAAATATATCGGCCCATAGCTTTCTAAGCTGACCGATATTACTTTGGTCCATTTTATCATCAATTTTTAAGTAAAAGTAGGCTTTGGGGTCGTTTCTGACTTCAAAAATGATAGGCTGGAAGTCCCGCTGCGGTGAAAACTGATGAAAGTTCTCAACAACTCCAATGATTTCCGGGGTTCTATTCATTCGGTAAATGATCTTCTCACCAATAGCTTCTTCTGCGGATTTGAAACCTAGGAGATGCAACGACTCTTGATTGATGACCACGGCGTTTGCGTCTGAAGGATTGTCTATGTCAAATGTTCTACCCGCTACGAGATCAATCTGAAAATAAGACATAAAATCATAATCTACTTGGGAAAAATAGTAGGTATTGGCCGGTTCTTCACTATCGTCAACCCTGCGGACGTAGCC
>JBCCIX010000251.1:0-6536 GCA_039028075.1 Bacteroidota bacterium
CGATAATGACGGTGACCTGGATATAATCATGGCCCTTGGTGGTGGAAATGGCTCAAGCCCGCAGCCACCTGTTTTTTACAAAAATGAAGAAGGTAGTTTTAAGCGAAGTGACGATGCTGTAGGGATTACTTCCGGTGCACGAGGACGGTCACCCCGATGGATTGACATGGACTTGGATGGAGACCTGGATCTTTTGCTGGTCAATGCAGCAGGCATTAATGGAAATAACGGAGCGCAACATATTTTCTATCGAAACAGAGGTGATGGTACCTTTGAAACCATTAGTGTAAGTGGTATTGAAAACGCTCCCGGAGAGCGTGTTCTCGTAACTGATTTAAATAATGATTTTATAGATGACATTATTGTATTTGCGCCTGTATCGATTTGGCTTGGTAACGGGGATTTTACATTTACCGATGTGACATCGGCATGGAAAGCTGATTCTATTGGTAATGTGCAGTCCGCTGAAGATTTGGATTATGACAATGACGGAGATCTTGATATTTACCTTGCGCGTGGAGAAGGTTATTTTTGGATTGCAGAAAACAATACTGTCAATATTTATCCTTTAGAAAAACGTGGGGACTTTAGGTTATCTGGGAGTCAGGGGATTAATCAGTTTAATTTTAGTGCGAAAGATTCTATTAAGATCTCTGGCTTCGATTATGTGAGAAGAGGAGGGAGAAACCTTATTTTCCCCATTTTTTTAGGTCGTTCTAAGGCACACAAAATTGTTAAAGTTAAGGAAGGGTCACTTCAGATTGCCAAGCATGATGCAGACGGCTGGCCTGAGATAAGAGAAAAAAATGGGTTATATATAGGTCATCTTGGTGATGGGAATTGGAAAGCAGAGTGGGTTAGAAGTAGCAATATTTTTTGGTCAGTACACTTTTCACTCGAAGGAATTAGTTCTTTCACACCCATAGGCTGGATTCCAAATAACCATCATTTTAATGATATTCTATTACGAAATGACGGAGACGGTTTTACCGACGTTTCAATCAATGCCAACTTACCGGTAGGCGGCAATCACTGGGGGGTAACCAGCGGTGATTTAAACAACGATGGTTTCCAAGATCTATACGTCCATCGCTTTGGGTTTTTGAAAAACAGGGTATCAGATTGGATGCTGATTAACGATGGAGCAGCTGGATTTTATGCCCTTACCTCCTATACCGCACAAAACCGGGGCTCTTCAAATCATGGGGACGGAGGTGCCGCGTTTGACTTTAACAATGATGGGAGCGTTGACCTCTTAAATGGAGACGATGAACGCGGTGTTTGGCATTTATACCAAAATCAAGATACAGATGGATACAATTATACCCTGGTAAAAGTGGGTTATGCGCCCATTTCCAATGTAGATCCAATTTCCGCCTGGGTTACGGTGACCACCCCTACCCAAACCTATACAAAAAGGGTGGGGTCTGCCGGTGAATCCCATTCTCAAAGTTTGATGAATATTGTGCACTTCGGTTTAGGTGAAGAAAATGCTATAGAGCAAATAGAAATACGCTATCGGGATGGTGAAACGGTGATCATTCAAGACCCCGTGGTTAATGGAGTGAATGATACTGATTTTGTAACCCCTACCGCCATCAGTATCTCGCCGGAAAACGTTGAGATCCGGCAGGAAAATGGTGTTACTATTCAGCTCATGGCGGAGATCGAGCCGGTAAATGCGAATAGAAATGTAATTTGGGAATCGGAAGATCCTTCTATCGCCAGTGTGGATGAAAATGGCAGGGTCGCAGGCCATCTCATCGGGCAATCTACCGTAATCACAGCTACTACCGAATTGGGAGAATTACAGGCTTCGGCCACAGTCAATGTGGTGGAATGGTTTCCCGTTAACGTGACATCGGTCAACATTCCCGAAGAATCCATTACGCTTTTTCAGGGAAATACCACGGTAGTAATGGCTGAAATCAATCCATCTGACGCAGACAACCGAGCGCTGCGTTGGGAGTCTTCGGTCCCCTCTATTGCTTCGGTGAATGAAAACGGTTTGCTCACCGGGGTTTCTGAGGGTGAAGCTACTATCAGGGTAACTACTGAGGACGGGGGTTTCCAGGATCAGGTTGCCGTAACCGTGTCGGAGAATGTAGCGCCTTCCCTCGCATTTGACGACCAAGCGATTTATACCACTACAGCCTACCAAGAAGGAGATGTTATGCAAGTCACGGTAAATTATGAGGCAGGTTCCGGGCACGAGGTCATAGCCGGTGATAACGGCGGAATTAAGTATTGGCTGCGGGAGTTGACCGCGGACTGGGTGCCCGTTCAAGACCACATTGCAGTGGATGAATCCGTACTAGGGACGCAATCTGGTCGTTCCACGATAAATATTGATTTGACCAATGCCACGCCTACCGAAAATCTACCGGAAGGTAATTTTTATTGGCTTTGGGTTAACTTCTACACGAGTAATGGCAAGCAGTTGGTTGAAGTAAGTGCGCAGGGAATAAAGATTGTAAAGGGAACAGTCAAGGTAAATGGGATTGCCGTCGATCCTGAGGCAGTCACACTAGAAATCGGGGAAACTGCAGCCTTGACGGCCACCGTATCGCCCTCTGATGCTACAGATGCTACATTTACCTGGGCTACGGACAATGACCTGGTTGCCCTGGTAAATAACGAGGGTTTAGTCACTGCTGTCACAACGGGTGAAGCTATCCTATCTGCCACTACCACAGACGGAGAGTTTATGGCATCAAGTAAAATCACCGTGGCGGCACCTGTCCTAGGCACTTCGGAGGAGATTACATCGGCCATTTCCATTGACCCAAACCCCGTTAAAGACATGCTTATGGTCAGGGGCTTGCAAGAAAAGGGTTATGTCCTCACGGGGTTCACTACGGATGGTATAAAGGTGATGGAAAAATCAATATCCGGGAATCAGGATATTTCGCTCTCAACCTTAAAAGATGGAAACTATATATTTAGTATTACCGGAGAACGGGTTTCAAAGGCGTTAAGGCTGGTTAAAGAATAATGCTTAGGATAGTTCAATAAGTCAATGTACAAGTTGTAAATAGCTAATATCAAAATGATGAGGAACTTAAAAGGCAATGCATATAAGCTCGGGGCTATGGTGATCTCGGCCTTTCTATGTTTAATTTTCGAGGACCTGAAGGCTCAAGGTATACCTATTGACGTAAATCTTAACGTGAAGCATCGAGTGGGTGAGGTTACGGAGTTCAGTCGAAGGAAGTTCATTACCATCCATGCCGATACCCGTGAACCGGATTGGAACAACGTTTCCGATGAAATTGGTGATGCCCGGGAGCATTTTCTCAACGGCTATGATGTGTATTTGGGCAGAACGACACATAATGTAAACTGCCCTTTACGAAACAGTATTCAGGAAGATCCGAACAGGCCGGGTTATGCCGACCCTGAAAGTATTATGGCTTACGGAAATACCGCTAAGAACAATTACGCCAACAACCCCCAGTGGCATTTGTATGAAGATCGTGACCAGCAGGTTCTCTGCAACCTAGATTTTCCCTTTATACCTGTAGGGATTGAAACCAATACCGGTTGGGAACTATCCAATACCGATTCGGAAGATGAGCCCTACGGTACCGCCTCCGGGGAATTTTACGGTAGATTTATTCGAGATGCGTTTGGTGCAGGGGGCACTACCGGACAACCTGCACCGCAATACGTTGAAATTGTAAATGAACCGCTGTGGCCTTTGGTGGATTGGACACATGATTTTCCTGATATCCAGGAATTCCCTTCGTTGGAAAAGATCTTTAGGTTTCATAAAACAGTGGCAGAGCAGGTAAAAATTTACAATCCAGGCGCCAGGGTGGGTGGATACGTAACGGCGCACCCCAACTTTGAAATCGATAATTTTAGTCGCTGGAACGATCGGTGGAAGACCTTTATGGATATTGCAGGCCATGAAATGGATTTCTGGGCTGTCCATTTTTATGACGCCCCTGCTTTCAACGGTAAAGAAATCTACCGCAAAGGTTCGAACCTGGAGGCCTCATTGGATATGATGGAGCACTACAGCTTCATTAAGTACGGCTATGCTAAACCATTTGTAATTTCAGAGTATGGAGCCGTAGATCACGAAGGTTACCATCAACCCTGGTCACCGTTTCACGACTGGCTCCATTTGAAAGCAGTCAACTCCATGATGCTACAATTTATGGAACGGGCGAATCTAATAGATAAAACGATTAACTACGTCATGTTAAAAGGTTCATGGGTTACGGATCCGGATCCGGCCAATGTCTGGGGATCACGCCTTTTTCGATATGCCAATGAACCTGAAAGCAAAACCGGGGATTGGGTATATACGGATCGTGTCAAAACCTTCCAACTTTGGTCCGAGGTAAACGGAACGCGTGTGGATACGAGGGCTGGTGATTTGGATATCATGGTAGACGCTTACGTTAATGGTAATAAAGCCTACCTGATCATCAACAGTTTAGCACTTGAAGAGCGCACCGTAGCGCTTAATCTTTTCGGTGTAGCGCAAGAACCTACTACAGTAAAAGTAAAGAAACTATTTGCTACCGGTAATGAGCGATCAGATGTTCCGGTGCTAGAAGCAGAAACGTTGGATGCAGCGCCTGTTGATCTGATTATCCCACGTGAGGGCACCTACATTCTTGAGTATACCTATCCCTCGGATATCGTTATAAACGAAACCTCAACGGAAACAAAGTATTATGCCACGGAGTATCTGAAGCCCATTAACGCAGCCACACCCGTTGTATTTGCGATCAATAACGTAGCAGTTACCGGTGGCCACGGAGAGGCAATCCTGCGATTAGGGGTAGGGCGAGATCACGGAAGAAGCCTTAAACCGGTGGTGAAGGTCAATGACTCCACGGTATTTGTACCCACCAATTACCGTGGGGATACACAAGATGACAGAGATACGTACTTTGGCGTACTGGAAATAGATGTGCCCGTTGGTATTCTTGAAGCTAATAATACGGTTAGCGTAACTTTTAATGATGACGGAGGGCATGTGAGCTCCGTAGCGATGCAGGTTTTTGACTTTACGAATGCCATCGGTCGTTCCGGGGGCGCCGAGGTTACAGGTATTGCGCTCAGGCCGGATTCTATTACGCTATCGCCTGGATCATCCACCCAACTGGTGGAGCAGGTTTTTCCTTATACGGCTTTTAACAAGGAGGTATCCTGGCTATCAGGTGATACTGCGCTCGCTACGGTAACCACCGAGGGCCTGGTGACCGCAAACAAAAGCGAATTAGGAGAAGTAACTATCTACGTAACCGCTGTGGAAGGGAACTTTGTGGATTCCTGCAAGGTCAGTATAGAAGAACCTACACCCGGATTTTTGCGTGTAGATGATCCTCAGAAATATATCAATGAAACCTGGGAGGTAGGTACTACCCTAGAAGTAGTGTTGGATTTTCACGCTGGCGGTAATTACGAAGTGAGTCCGGAGCTGGGCGGTCTGCAGGTGATGCTAAGGGAGGTAACTTCAAGCTGGGCCGTGGTTAACGACTATATTTTTTCGAATGATGCGGTAGTTGGTCGAAATAACGGTACCACATCCGTTACGGTTGATCTTACCGGTATTCCTCCAAGTGACAATCTGGAAGATGGTAACTTCTACTTTTTATTTCCCAGGTTCAATTCTACCAGTGGGGAGAATTATGTGGTAAATGGCCTTAACCCCATTACGATTATTTCTTCAGCAAAAGAGGTAGAAGGAACCTTGCACGTTAATGGCGCTTCTCATTATACGGATACGGAATGGTATGTCGGGGAGGTTATACCGTTGGAAGTAGAATATGATGCCGGGGAGGGCTACACCGTTAGCGATGCCTACGGTGGCATTCAAGCAAAGCTTATCGAATTGAATGCTGACTCTGCCGTAGTTAGGGAATATGTTTTTGTAAATGCCGATGCCATTGGAAAGCAAAACGGGACGAGTACCGTTTCGGTAGATTTAGCGGAGGTCATACCCAGCCCTGAGCTATCCGAGGGGAATTACTATATGTTATTGCCTCGCTTTAAGTCTACACAAGGGGTTGATTTTATTTTCAGAGGGTTAGCTGACATTACCATACTTGAAAGGAAAGAAGCTATATTAGGTCTAAGCGATACTTTAGCTTCCTGGGATATAAAGCTGCTTCCCAATCCTGCCAAGCAGTATGTGGTAGTTCATGGGCTCCCATCTGGCCACCATACCCTTGAAATGATTGCCATGGACGGACAAGCTGCGTATGAATTGGAAATGAAAGATGATGTTTTTTATCTACCCGTCAACCTGAAGTCGGGTGTATATGTATTGCGTGAAAAAGTAACGGGTCTTCTTTTGGGTAGGCTTATGGTACATAAGCATTGAAAGTTATGAAAAGCAAAACGGTAAAAATGGATACACTTTGAAGGCAGTCCATGAAAAGAAATTAAATGTTTAAACAATTGGTGGTTACTATGGGAGTTCAAGTCATAATTACGGCAATAGTGCTGTACACATGTATCATAACATCGTATGCGCAAGAGGGTAAGCGTCCGAACATAATAGTGATTATGCC
>JBCCIX010000252.1:0-6531 GCA_039028075.1 Bacteroidota bacterium
CGTAATTTCCAGGAAGCGCTTCAAAAGGCATGTCAATCGTTAGAAATCAAAAGAAATGGCCTGGGTGCTGACGGCAAAGAGCTGACTAAACAGGAAGAGCTTCTGGAAAGTCTCGAGCACCCGAGCTGGAACCGTTTATTCCATATTTATGATGCATTTAAGCTCGGTATTCCTTACAAGACCATTCAAAAACTCACTAAAATAGATAAGTGGTTCTTGAATCAAATTGAGGAACTCATTCTGCTGGAAGGAGCAATTGAAAAACATACGATTGACACGATTCCTGATTCTTTACTTAGGACCGCGAAAGAAAAAGGGTATGCAGACCGACAGCTCGGACATTTACTAAAATGCTGGGAAAGTGAAGTACATAAAAAACGCCACGAGTTAGGCATCAAACGTGTTTATAAGTTAGTGGACACCTGTGCCGCCGAGTTTGAGGCGCAAACTCCTTATTATTATTCCACATTTGATCAGGAAAACGAATCCATTGTTACTGACAACAAGAAAATAATCGTATTAGGCTCTGGCCCAAACCGCATTGGCCAAGGCATAGAGTTTGACT
The DNA here is from genome assembly GCA_039028075.1 of Bacteroidota bacterium. GTDB lineage: Bacteria > Bacteroidota > Bacteroidia > Cytophagales > Cyclobacteriaceae > Fulvivirga. The sequence goes on from JBCCIX010000252.1 coordinate 566, forward strand.
ATAGCTGCGTGCATGGCATTTTAGCGGCCAAAGAGTGTGGTTATGAGACCATAATGATCAATTGTAATCCCGAAACTGTTTCCACCGATTTTGACGTGGCCGATAAACTGTACTTTGAACCGGTTTTTTGGGAGCATATCTACGACATTATTGAACATGAAAAACCGGAAGGTGTCATCGTCCAGCTGGGGGGGCAAACGGCGCTGAAGCTCGCCGAAAAGCTTGATAAATACGGCATCCATATCATTGGAACCTCCTTTGATGCCCTGGATTTAGCTGAGGACCGCGGAAGTTTCTCCACGCTTTTAAAAAAGAATGATATCCCCTATCCACAATTTGGAGTCGCCGAAGATGCGGAAACGGCTATAGAGCTTTCACAGGACATTGGGTTTCCACTTCTAGTTCGACCTTCTTACGTATTAGGCGGCCAGGGCATGAAGATCGTCATCAATGAGCAGGAGCTGGAATCACATATTGTTGATCTTTTAAAAAAGATCCCCGGTAACAAAGTACTATTAGATCATTTTCTTGATGGTGCCATTGAAGCAGAAGCCGATGCTATTTCAGATGGCGAAGATGTCCACATTATCGGAATCATGCAGCATATAGAACCGGCCGGTATCCACTCGGGAGATTCATATGCCGTACTTCCTCCCTATAATCTGGGAGACTTGGTGATTAAGCAAATCGAAACCTACACCGAGAAGATCGCCAAGGCACTTAAAACTGTTGGGCTTATCAATATTCAATTTGCCATTAAAGATGACAAGGTGTACATCATTGAAGCAAACCCGCGTGCATCACGAACTGTCCCATTTATTTGTAAGGCCTACGAAGAGCCATATGTAAACTATGCGGTAAAAGTAATGCTAGGCCAAAACAAGTTGTCCGATTTTGAATTTAATCCTAAAAAGCATGGTTATGCCATAAAAGAGCCGGTTTTCTCCTTTAATAAATTCCCTAACGTGAACAAGGAGCTGGGGCCTGAGATGAAATCGACCGGTGAGGCCATCTACTTTATTGACGACCTTATGGATGACTATTTCATGAAAATATACTCAGAACGAAACCTATACCTGAGTAAGTAAGTTATTATCAGGTATGCTACTTAAATTTTTACTTATCGCCGGACTAATAGGATTCTTACTCTTCAGGGTACTAGGGCTTTTTTTTAGAGTATTAACAGGATCTACCGCCAATCATAAAACACAGGGCTACCAACATTCAAGAAAGCCAAAAGACGGCAATGTAAATGTGGACTTCATCCCGAATAAAGACAAAACTAAAAACAATGGATATAAAGGGGGTGAATACGTGGATTATGAAGAATTAGACTAGAATTAGACCTAACATATAGTGAGCCCCGCCCTGACTGGACGGGGCTTATTAATTTATTGCAATGATAAATTTTGAAAAATTTCAGGCTACAGGTAACGACTTTATCCTGATTAATAATATGGATTTGAGTCTTGATCTGTCCGTTGATACCATATCTGAGATGTGCGACCGTAAATTCGGAATCGGTTCGGACGGTTTGATATTAATACAACCCCACGACGAGTATGACTTTGAAATGGTATTTTATAATCCAGACGGGAGCCAAAGTCTGTGCGGCAATGGCAGCCGATGTGCGGTGAATTTTGCTCATAGCTTGGGCTTAATTCGGGGATCATCTACAACTTTTTTAGCGTATGACGGCCCTCACCATGCGGAGCTGTTGCAGGACGGTCGGGTAAAACTGAAGATGGCTGATGTACAAAATGTCAGGCTTTTGCCCGATGGTATGTTTGTTGATACCGGGTCACCACATCTGGTAAAGTACATTGTGAATATTGCCAATTATCCGGTATTTGAAGAAGGTAAAGCTATCAGGAACGGAGGTCTCTTTGCACAAACCGGTGTCAACGTGAATTTTGTCGAAATTTCAGGAGAAAGCGAAATTACCGTCCGAACGTACGAACGGGGAGTAGAAAACGAAACACTCTCATGTGGGACGGGCGTAACCGCTGCCGCTATCACTTCTTCTCACAAAGGCCTATCGTCCCCATTAACGATTAAGACTAGGGGTGGTGATTTAAGAGTTGAATACAGACAAGAATCGCGTGAGCATTATACCGATGTCTATTTGATTGGCCCCGCGGTGAAAGTTTTCAGCGGTACCTTCCAGTGAATAATAATTAGTTAAAAGCGTTTAACTTTGAATGCGTTAAAGTCCAGACACGAGTACACATGCTAAAATTTATAGCCAAAATTCTAGGCACAAAATCTGAAAAAGACATCAAAAAACTGTTGCCCCTAGTAGCGCAAATTAATAAGGAGTACGACGAATTGAATAACCTTAGTGACGATGAGCTAAGAGGTAAGACCGCCTCAGTGATCGAGACAATCAATACGGAGTTAAAGGTAATAGATGATCAAATTAAAACCCTTCACGACAAAGTCGATGACCATCCCGATCTTGATATTAATGAGAAGGAGGCCATATTTAACGAGATAGATAAGTTAGAAGAAGATAGAAATGAAGCGTTAGAAAAAGTGTTGAAAAGGGTACTGCCTACCGCTTTTGCTATCGTGAAAGAAACCGCTCGCAGGTTCAAAGAAAATGAGAAGCTGGTGGTGAAGGCATCTATGCAGGATAAGGTATTTGCCGCTCAAAAGCCAAGTGTAGAAATAGTCGGTGATCAGGCCATTTGGCACAACCAATGGATGGCCGCGGGTAATGAGATTACTTGGGATATGCTGCACTATGATGTGCAACTAATCGGAGGCATAGTTCTTCACGAGGGTAAAATTGCCGAGATGGCTACCGGGGAAGGAAAGACACTAGTGGCTACGCTACCAGCCTTCCTGAATGCTTTGGCCAAACGCGGGGTACATATCGTAACGGTAAATACTTATCTGGCCCAACGCGACAGCGAGTGGATGGCTCCCATATTCGAATTTCACGGTCTAACGGTGGACTGCGTAGACAAACATGAACCTAACTCTGACGATCGTAGAAAAGCCTATGCCGCAGACATTACCTACGGCACAAACAATGAGTTCGGTTTTGATTATCTGCGTGACAATATGGCACGCGACCCGGAGGAACTTGTGCAAAGAAAGCATCACTACGCTATGGTGGATGAGGTGGATTCCGTGCTCATCGATGAGGCACGTACCCCTTTGATTATATCCGGACCCATTCCGAAAGGTGATGAACACGAGTTTTACGACCTTAAACCACGAATAGCCAAACTGGTAGAAGCTCAAAAACGCTTGGTTCAACAGTTTTTGACCGAAGCAAAAAAACAAATCACCGATGGGAACGGAAAAGATGGTGGCCTACCATTATTTAGAGTATACAGAGGTTTACCCAAACATAAGCCTCTGATTAAGTTTTTAAGCGAAACAGGAATACGGCAAATCCTTCAAAAAACGGAGAACTTTTATCTTCAGGATAACCAGAAAATGATGCCGGAAGCAGATGAGCCGCTTTTCTTTACGATCGATGAGAAGCATAACAGCATAGAACTTACCGAAAAGGGTATTGACCTTATTACCGGCGAAGGTGAAGACCCCAACTTTTTTATAATGCCGGACATCGGTACCGAGGTGGCGGCTTTGGAAAAAAGCGAAGATCTTAGTGATCAAGATAAAGTAAAGCAGAAAGACGAGCTTATTCGTGATTACTCGGTGAAATCTCAACGCATTCACTCCGTAAATCAACTTCTAAAAGCCTACACACTGTTCGAAAAAGATACGGAATACATCTTGGTGGAAGGTAAAGTGAAGATCGTTGACGAACAAACCGGGCGTGTCATGGAGGGTAGAAGGTATTCAGACGGCCTTCACCAGGCCATCGAAGCAAAGGAAAACGTTAAGGTTGAAGATGCTACCCAGACGTATGCCACGGTTACGCTTCAGAATTACTTCCGCATGTACCACAAGCTTGCGGGTATGACGGGTACCGCAGAAACCGAGGCCGGAGAATTCTGGGAGATCTATAAGTTAGATGTAGTGGTAATTCCTACTAACCGCCCTATCGACAGGAAAGACGACCAGGACATGGTGTATAAAACCATGCGGGAGAAATTCAATGCGGTGGTAGATGAAATTGTAAGGCTGACCGGGGAAGGCAGGCCGGTTTTGGTAGGTACTACTTCTGTGGAAATATCAGAAGTAGTCAGCAGAATGCTTAATATGCGCAAGATCAAACACCAAGTATTGAATGCCAAACAGCACCAACGGGAGGCTGATGTGGTGGCTGAAGCGGGTAAGCCAGGTACAGTTACAATCGCCACGAACATGGCCGGTAGGGGTACGGATATTAAGCTGACCCCGGAGTCAAAAGAAGCGGGCGGACTGGCCATTATAGGAACGGAGAGACACGAATCCAGGCGCGTGGACCGTCAGCTACGCGGACGATCAGGACGCCAGGGCGACCCTGGATCTTCACAATTCTTTGTGTCCCTTGAGGACAACCTCATGCGAATGTTTATGCCGGAGCGTATTGCTAAAATCATGGATAGGCTCGGACTACAAGAAGGTGAGGTGATCTCCCACTCTATGGTCACAAAATCCATTGAAAGGGCACAAAAAAAGGTGGAAGAGAATAACTTCGGCGTTCGAAAAAGGCTTTTGGAATATGATGATGTGATGAACTCCCAGAGAGAGGTGATCTACACCAGAAGAAGAAACGCACTGTACGGAGAACGGCTTCAACTTGACATCATGAATATGCTTTTCGATACCTGCGAGGATATTGTGTTGAATACCAAAGGTGCGGAAAACTACGAAAGCTTCAAGCTTACGGCTCTCGGTGTTTTAGGCATTGACTTCGAGATCAATAAATCTGAGTTCGAAAATATTGATCAGCAAATGCTGGTTGAAAAACTGTACGACGAGGCGTTTGCGCAGTACAAAAGAAAAAACGCTGGTATTGCCGAAAAGTCCTTGCCTATATTTAAGGATATAGAACAGAACCGCGGCGCTACCATTGAGAATATATTAGTTCCGTTTACAGACGGTAAACGTCAGATAGGTGTAGCTGCCAACTTAAAAAAATGCCTGGCTACTGAAAATCAAGAGCTGGTGTTAGCGATGGAGAAAATGGTAACCCTGGCCATCATCGATCAACTTTGGAAGGACCATTTACGTGAAATGGACGACCTTAAACAAAGCGTTCAAAACGCGGTATACGAACAGAAAGATCCGCTGTTGATCTATAAGTTTGAAGGATTTGAATTGTTCAAACGTTTTATCGCGAAAGTAAATGAGGACACTATTTCATTTTTGATGAAGGCGAACTTACCGGTAGAAGAACCCAATCAGGTGCAAGAAGCCAGAGTGCAAAGGAGACAGCGGCTGAAGGAGCAGAAAGAGGAAAGCCGGTCGGTACTCAGCGGAGGACCACGCGCTGACGTAAATCGTCCCCCGGTCGAAAAAACGATGCCTATAAAGTCTGAAAAGACCTATGGGCGTAATGACCGCGTCACGGTTCAATACATGGATGGTACGGTGAAAAAGGATGTGAAATACAAAGTGGTGGAAGCTGATATTCAAAATAATAAATGTGTGATGCTAGAGGACTAGTGTTACGTTAAACCAAAACGAACGCATAATATGGAGTATCTTTCGAGCCATCTCTTCGTTAAAAAATATTTACATTGCTATGGCTATGCGCATATTTTTTGCCTTGACCTGACTCAAAATCTACGGCTACATTATACATCATGTCAACGTTAACTTAACACTAGAATGAGAATAGTAAGTTACATTTCTTTGACGGCAGTACTACTTGCTGTTGCCTGTTCACCGGGAGCCGTTCCTACCGCCAGTGATACCGAAAAATATAAGGAAGACCTTTCTTACTTAAGACCTACCTATCCAAACCCTACTGACACCATGTATTCGACTCCTGCCGATTCAACCAGCGATTTAAAACCGCCCGTAGCACCAACTTTTGATGTCACAGCACAGTTAAA
>JBCCIX010000253.1:0-6526 GCA_039028075.1 Bacteroidota bacterium
AGTATTGGGATCATCCGGGTGTACCACTACTCGTGAAATATGCTGAGAATCGTGCAGGCCAAGATGCACCCACGAGGTACCACTATCTTCGGACTTGTATACACCTGTTCCGGCATAGCTTGATCGGCTACTATTTTTCTCCCCAGTTCCCACGTAAATAATTTCGTTGTTTGAGGGTGCCAGCGCGATATCACCGATACCCAAGGCCCCGTATTCATCAAAAATAGGCTCGAAGGTTACGCCGTTATTTGAAGTTTTAAAAAGACCGCCCGAAGCGTAGGCTACATAGTATTCATTTGTGTTATTCCTATTCACATCAATGTCAACAACCCTTCCACCCTGAACTGTAGGGCCAATATTCCTGGCGGGATAGCCCGCGAGAAGTGATTTTTGCGCCATTTCATTTCTTGCTTCGTAGCCTTGCAGCAACAACTCGCCAGGCGTTTGGGCAAAGGAAGTATAGCATCCTAAACAAATACAAAAGGCAGTTATGTATCGATCCATGAGATTACATTTTATTTAAAAGTAAGTATTAACCACGCACACGCAAACCTCGAGATGAAGGAAAGTTTGTAGTTTTGTATGAAAGGCAAATTTGATCTTTTGATGAATAACGCTCCTGAGTTAAATGGCAAATACCTGGGTTCAATCTCCCAAGACTTTGTAATTGTAGCCGATACGCTGAAAGAAGCAGCCTATCAGATCAAAAAAAGGGGCTTTTCCGAATATCCCATATTTCCGATTTCAAAAATTGATCTACCCATCGGACAGCTTCTAATTGGGAAACTGGAATTAGCCACCAACTGGAATTACAACGCCTCCTATCTGGACGAATTTATCCAATTAGAAATTATAAGTGAGGATAAGCTTGACGAGTTTAAGTCGAGTTATAAGGATCCGGATGAATTTTGCTGCCTTTTTGTGGTTGACGATGAATTTACAAAGTTTGTGTTTATTCCTTATCCCGAAGACTAGCATGGTGAAGACTTCAACGCTAAAACACGCAAGAACAATAGCTTTTTTTTGTTTAGCCTTGGTTCTTGCGGCCCCAAGTTTACCCGAAGAGCCTGAATATGCAGAGATCCATATTTTCAGGCCAAAACAATTCCAGGGAGGTGCAGTTATTTTTCAGGTGCTCGCCAATACGCAAAAACTTGTTCACTTAAGTAACGGTTCCAGGTCAATATTACGTGTATTTAAACAAGGGGCGATCGATTTTAAGCTAAAGGCTTCCGTATTTACGTCAAAGACGGTAAGTCTAGGTGTGGTTAGAGGTGAGAAATACTACATAAAGGCGGGGTACGATGATGGCTTCGGGTCTAAATTGTCTTTCGTGCCCCTAACAGCAACGCAAGGTAAGGAAGCCTTTAATGACAGAAGCCAGTTTTATCGGCCGAAGATTAAGATCATTGAGGATAAAGAAAACAGGTTTAGGGCACTGAGTGAAGATGATATTTATAGCGTAAGCATAGAAGAAATAGAGAACAAGGATGGAGCAAAGCCACGATTGGGATGGATCAGTCCGCAGCGAAATTTTCAAAGAACAGAGGTGGGAATTTTTTCACTTCAGTTGTGTTTAATTTCCGAGGCAGAAAGCTTGAATATTAAAGTCTTACACAACGGAGATGTTTTTGAAGAACTTCAGGATATACCGGTAGCGGACAAAAAGTGCTCATATACCTATATCTCTAATCTTAGCCTTACACCGGGTAGTAACAAGTTAGAAATTTACCTGACCGATGAATTTGGGGAATCAAAGTTTAGCAGATCACTGACCTACAAGCCACAGGAAAAAACGTCTAAACGAGGGCTGGCATTAATTATCGGAAACAGTAATTACGAACATGCCTCCGATCTAAGTAACCCCGATAACGATGCCGCAGACATGGAAAAAGCGCTAGTAAAACTGAATTTCGAAGTCATGAAATTCAGTAATTTAGGAAACGAGGAAATGAAAAAAGCCATTGGTAATTACCTGCTTAAACTTGAAGAATACAGTACGGGAGTGGTTTTTTATGCTGGTCATGGCATACAGCATGGAGGCCGAAATTATCTGATACCCGTGGATGTGAACCTTGCTGATGAGCTAGAGATCACAAAAAAATGCTTTGACACCGGAAGTATTATCACCCGGATGAATCTCATGGAAGTAGAAACTAGCGTAATCATGCTTGATGCATGTCGCAGTGACCCATTCAAAGGACTTGACACTCGCATTACCGACAGCACCACCGGCCTGACCGGCACTGATGCCCCACCGGGTACCATCGTGGCATTTGCTACAGCGCCTGGAAAAACAGCCTCTGACGGAACGGGACGGAACGGATTGTACACACAGGAAATACTGAAACACATCTATAAACCGGAGTTAAAGGTGGAAGATCTTTTCAAGCAGGTAAGGGTGAGCGTGATGAACAAGTCACGGAATCAACAAATACCGTGGGAAACTTCGTCTTTGGTAAAAGATTTTTACTTTTACGAGCAACCTAACTAACTCATAATTAACTTATTATCATGAAAAGAATACTACTTCTATTTATTAGTTTAGCCTTTTTATCGACTATGTGCTTAGCACAAATAAAAGTTGGAGTTAAAGGTGGTTTAAATGTTTCGGGTTATAATTTCGACCCTGATCCCGAAAATGACAACTTGAAACCTCTGGCAAGCTTTCATTTGGGTGGTTTTATGAACTATGGAATCTCGGATAATATCGGAATACAAGTCGAGCTAATGTACTCTGGCGAAGGAGGTCGGCTTACGGGAACAGGTATTGACGATACAGGCCTTCTGGGCGGTGGTGAGGTTGACACCGAGCTCAAAGACCGATATAGTTGGTTAGCACTGCCAATACTTGCAAAGTATCATTCCAATTCCGGTCTGACGTTTGAAGCTGGATTTATATTTAATTTTCTTCTGACGGCAGAAACGTCAGGCTCATTAAGCAATGATGACCTTGAAATTGCATTTATTGAGGACTTCAATGAATCTACAAAAGGAGTTGACACACGATTTGGATTAGGGGTTGGTTATGAATTACCCTCTGGCTTGAGTTTTAATGGAAGATTATCTTTTAGCTTAGGAAACATTTATACCCAAGAGTTTACCGATGAAAATTTTGACTTGGAAGCGGGCCTCACTGTCTTCCAACTTAGTGCAGGTTTTCCGATTTTCGCGAAGTAACAGATAACTGTCCTCTATCAGACCATCATAATTTATTATGATGATTTAAGAATAGCCAGGAACTAAATTCTACTATATTTGCATTCCAACAGAGAAATTAGTTACGTAAGTAGATCATAAGAAAATGAGTAAGACAATTGAATTGACAGATACGAATTTCGAGGAGCATTTGAGCAGTGATAAGCCCGTACTGGTAGATTTCTGGGCGGAATGGTGCGGACCTTGTAAAATGATTGGTCCTGTAGTAGAAGAATTAGCCGGCGACTATGACGGCAAAGCGGTAATTGGTAAAGTAAACGTGGATGAAAACCCTAACATATCCGCCAAGTTCGGAATCCGAAGTATCCCTACTTTGTTAGTTTTTAAAGGCGGTGAAATTGTGGATAAGCAAGTAGGAGCAGTCCCTAAAGGCGTTCTTTCGCAGAAATTGGATGCTCAATTAGCATAGTGATTCGAGCTATATTTAAGTGAAAGGCGATCAAAAGATCGCCTTTTTCGTTCAAGCCCATATGGGTTTTGTAGAACTGGCAAGAACATCCATAAAAAATAACATGGCCATGCTTGGAGGCAGGACAAGCATAAAAAAGCAATTTCTAGATTATCGTTCTGCTCAAAGAACTCATTCACAGTACGACCGACTCAAGAAATGGCGAAAAAAACGATCTCAACATAGAATCAAAACGCGCCTCTTCGTTACACTTATATTCGGTACGCTCTGCCTCATAAGTTTGACGATAGCGCTCAGGTTCTTCCCAGGTTAGATCAGCCTTTTAAAACACTTCTCTACTATCATTTCATGATCAAATGCCATAGTAGGAAGAGCTTCCAGATCCCACCAAGCGGCATCTGTCGAGTCGTCTCCTGCGCGAATGGGATGATACTTGGGATCCACAATAGCGCCAAAAACAACCGTTACAATTCTCCCTCTCGGATCTCTCCCTGGTTTTCCGAAAGTGGCTAATTCCCTAATTTCCGAAGGCCTTAGACTCACCCCCGTCTCTTCTCTAAGCTCGCGGGAAGCGGCCTGATCAAGGTCTTCGTTATCCTCCACAAAACCGCCAGGCAATGCCCAGCAATCTTTGAAGGGCTCATTTTTTCTTTTTATCAACAATACTTTGTTGCCAATTTCATGCTCTGATACAATTAAGCAATCGGCGGTTAAGAAAATTTTTTGCTGAATGCCCATAAAACTGAGATTTCTCGGCAAATCATAGGCAAATGATGTTTAAATACAAAACTATTTTCTTCTCACTTTTTCGAAGTAGCTTCTAATGTGTTCGTCATTGGGCGCAAGTTCTGAAGCGCGTTTAAGATCGGTAGCGGCTAGTTCAAAATCACCTGACATGGCCTCAAACTTACCCAAACTGAAATACGTCAAAGGTTCGTTTGGGAAGAGCTTTTTGTTGAATTCATATACAATATTAGCCTCTGCGAGCTGAAAAGAAGAAAATAGCACAAGTCCGTATGTATTTAGTTCGTACTTATTTGTGACCTGCCCCTCAAGTTCATAGATAATCCGTGTCTCATTATCCTTTACATATTGAAAACCCTCGTTTTTGAATAAATTATTAAGCAGGGTCACCGCGCTATAATTGGGAACATAGTCCTGTCCACTGGCAATTTGGATAATATCTTGCGCAAGCGTGTTTTTTGGTGATTCTACTATTCGCCCGACCTCTTCTTCGTTATGATGAAATATAACGGTAGGTACGCGATGAATATTCAGACCAGACTCTTCACGACCGGGACTTTGCTTATAATTCTGAAAAGTACGATCGACACAAATCAACTTAAGCTTTTCTAAATTAAACTCTGTTTGTTCAAGGCTCTTTATTAGCCGGGGAACTTCCCGCTGGCTATCCCCACACCATGTTCCCAGGAAAACGGTGATAGAATCAAAAGTATTTATCCCTTTCGCTAAATTTTTCAGCTCTTTTTTAATGGGTTGATATTCGGTATAATTCTGATCAAACCAAAGATTGTAGGGGTCCGTTCTAAGTTTAGAAATAGTCCACTGACCTAAAAGCTTCGCATCTCCATTCGTTTTGACTTCGAAAGACTGAGCTTGCATTAAGACTGAATTAAGAAGATTGATAAGTAAGAATATAGTTCTTTTCATTTGAAATAGTTTTGATTAAAACCAAGGTAGCTAACCAACCCAATGTTCGGTGTTAATGAGTTGGTAACAAATGTTAACCGGTTGTTAAGGCCTTGCCTTTATTGCCATAGCCATTTGTTATTTTCGCAGACCTCATGAAAAGCAATTCAAATCGTAATCGAATGATAGAGCTAAACATTGCGATGCTATTCATGAGTACTTCCGGCGTTTTGGGCAGGTTTATTGAGATGCCTCCTCCACTTACCATTTGGTGGAGATGCTTGTTGGCTGCTGTTTTTCTAGGAATATTTTGCTGGCACCAGCAAATTGATCTTAACCTCAAGCATAAAAAAGACTTGTTCATTGTATTGATTGGAGGACTGTTTCTAGGAGGACATTGGGTGACCTACTTTTTTGCACTTCAGTATTCTTCTGTTGCCATTGGCATGCTCTCCCTGTTCACCTACCCTGCCATCACGGCTTTTCTCGAACCTATTATTTTAAAAACAAGATTCAGTATATCGCACATAGTATTGCCCATCATGGTTATCGTCGGAGTCTACCTGTTGGCTCCGGGCTTAAGCCTCGAAAATAACGACACCAAAGGAATAGCGCTGGGATTGTTATCAGCATTGCTTTACTCATTGCGCAACCTTCTCCTGAAAAACCGAACCAAAAACTACCACGGCTCGACGTTGATGTTTTACCAAATGCTAATTGTAGTACTGGCGTTAGCGCCAGTTTGGATAAGCTATGGGGATAGCATAGTTCACTACCAGTGGCCTGCCTTGATTACATTGGCATTAATCACTACAGCCATAGGCCATACCCTCTTTGTTATCAGCTTTAAGCACTTCTCTATCAGCACAGCCAGCATCATGAGCAGCATACAACCTATTTATGGGATCTTGCTAGGTATAGTTTTCCTCAATGAAGTCCCGGAACTAAGTACAGCATTCGGAGGCACACTCATCTTGGCCACGGTGGTGATAGAAAGCATTAGAAGTTACAAATAAGACTTTTAGACCAAAATGTATGCTAATCGTATTGGGTAGGATCTACAAAGCGTATCTAAAACATGGTGTACGATGAGCATGTAAAAAGGCCACCCTTGGTAAGGATGGCCCTAAGGATTATATCAAACAAACACTAATTCAGTACAACTCTTTCTGTAAAGATCTTTTCGATCTCTGTAATATCTTTGGTTTTCCAAAGCACCTTTTCCCAGGCTTCGGTTTCTTCATATCG